>CALCCX010000001.1 GCA_937900165.1 uncultured Acidimicrobiia bacterium
GCGGCGGTCAGCAACGCCGTGTTCTTTGCGGCCTCTTTCGTTTCACCGATCGCCATTTCCAGTTCTTTGGCCTTGGCTTCTATCTCCGCTCGATCAATCATTTCGGTCTCCCCAAAGTCGCTGCAATCTTCAACAAACCTAACGAGACGACCCCAGCACCGGCCGCGCCGATGACATAGGCAAGGCTGCTCCAGAGCACCCCGGACGGCAGAAGGTCGGATGCCAAACGCAGCCCGGCGATCGAAAGCATCACCCAGCCGAGCCCAAGCAGAACGCCGGCGCCGAGACTGAACCCAACGTAACGGCCAATGCTGCGCAGGGGCCGGATGGCCTCTTGATCCAGATAGCGCTTCGCCAGATCGAACAGATCTGACGCGATTTGGGGAATCTCGGCGGGGTTGGCCATCCTTCGAGGCTAGGGGTCTTCGGGTGTCGGGGCAAGACTCGGATCCAGGAAAGCCACAGGCGTGTTGGATTGGAACAGGAAAATGCGGGCGCCTCCTTGCCCTCCCCTCATCGGAGCGTGCCGGCCGAGCCGCGGTAGCCTGCCATCCGTGAGGAAGACGAAAAAGCATGCGGCCCGAATGGGAAGGTCATTCAATGCACTTTGGTTTGGCCAAACCATCTCGCTTTTCGGCGATTACACCGCTCTCTTCACCATTCCCGCCTTCGCCCTGGAACTCACCTCGGTGACCAGCGATTTCACCAATATCTACGCCGCGGAGAACCTGCCCACTCTGATCTTCGGTTTTGTCGGTGGCGTGATCATCGACCGTATCTCCCGACGCCGGCTGGCAATGGTGGCCGACCTCATGCGGGCTGTGGCCTTTGGGCTTCTGGCCCTTCTGGTGGCCTCTGGCAGGACAGAAATCTGGATGCTGGTGGGTTTCTCTTTTGTGATCGGATCATTCGCCGCTGGATTCAACTCGGCGTTGATGACCTTGGTTCCGAGCCTGGTCAGGCCGGGGAATCTCGCTGTGGCGAACGGGCGTCTGGCTCTCTCCCAGCAGATTGCTTTCGCGACGGGCCCGGTGCTAGGGGCCCTACTCGTTCGCCTGACAAGTTTTCCCATTGCGTTTTCCATCAACGCCTTGACCTTCGTCGTATCGGCCCTCACGCTGCTGCTCGCCCGACCCCTCACCCGTCAGCCCCGTCCCGGCAAGAGCGGGTTCCTCGACCAACTTTCCGAGGGATTTCGCTTCATCTGGCGGACAAAGGTGTTGCTGTACACGGTTATCGCGGCTGCCGGGGCCAACTTCGTGACCGCCCTTTTCGAGTCGAGCATCGTGCTGATGGGACAACAGATCTTCGGTCTGGAAGACCCTTTTTCAGTTGGGTGGATACTGGGAGGTCTGGGCACCGGTGGTGTGTTTGGCGCATTGACTGCCGCCGCGGTGATCCGCAAAGTCGGCATCGGCAAGGTTGCGGTGTTCGGGTTGGTGTTGTTCGGGGTCGGGCTGGCGATCATGGTCCGACAGCGCACCATCCCCAGCATCGCGCTCACAGGGTTCGTCGGATTCATCGGCGTGCCCTGGCTCAACGTGGCGATCGTCACCATTCGCCAGCGGGTATCCCCTGACGCCATCCTCGGCCGGGTCACCGCCGCCTCCCGGGCCGTGGCCTGGGGCTCGCTGCCGTTGGGAGCACTTACGGCCGGATATCTTGAGGGCAACTTCTTCGACCTGGCGACGCTTGCTGCGTACTCTCCGCTCCTCATGGTCGTTCTCGGGCTGGCCCTCATACCGACCGTGGTGTGGCGGACCAGGTGAAGGCTGCCTCGGATCGACGTCTGATCACCACCTCGCAAGGTACCAACATTGGGGCCTTCTCCTCACTCGATTGGGCGCTACTCACCGGGGTCGCGTTGATCTGGGGGTCGTCGTTCCTGTTCATCGAGATCGCCCTCGATTCGCTAAGTCCCGGCCTCGTCACCTGGGCGCGCATCGTGGCGGGGTTCCTCACGCTCGGCCTGTTCCCCACCGCCAGACGCCCGGTTGACCGCCAGGAGTGGCCACGTATCGTTCTGCTGTCTGTTACCTGGACTGCTTTTCCCTTTTTGCTGTTCCCGATCGCTCAGCAGTACATCGACTCGGCGCTGACCGGCATGCTCAATGCACTGGTGCCGATCTTTGCGGCAACGATTGCCGCAATCCTGCTCCGCAGGCTTCCGCGCCGCATCCAGCTCGTTGGTCTGGTCATAGGCCTGGCCGGCGCCGGCCTGATCAGCCTTCCGGCGCTAAAGGCCGGTGGCTCCACTGCCCTCGGCGTCGCACTCATTGTGACCGCAACGGTCAGCTACGGTCTGTCCGTCAACATCGAGATCGGAAGAGCACACGTCTGAACTCCAGTCACACTGATATATCTCGTATGCCGTCTTCTGCTTGAAAAAAAAAAAAAGGAAAAGAAAAAAAATAAAAGAAAAAACAAGAAAAAAAAAAATAAAAATGGCGGGGAGATAGACAAGAGCGGCGGGTGGACCGAAGAACAGCGGAAATACTGGAGTGAGAGCGCAAGGAAAGAAGCAGAGAGTCAAAGCGACGAGAGCCATATGCGAG
>CALCCX010000002.1 GCA_937900165.1 uncultured Acidimicrobiia bacterium
GTATCTACAGATGTTGAATATTGATGTGTAGAAGTTCTCTACGCTCAATCTTACGAAGTGTTTGTTTCTTTTTTTCATGTTCTTTTTTTTTTAATGATACGGCGACCACCGAGATCTACACTCTTTCCCTACACGACGCTCTTCCGATCTGAGCTGACCCTCACCACCTTCTTCCCGCGATGGTTCATCGAGGATGAACGAGAGATAGAGGAATGGTTCGAAGTCGAGATGCCAGGCGCTGACACGAAACCGCTGTTCGATCGGGCGGGCCAACTTGGCGTCGGATTCTGCCTCGGGTATGCCGAGTTGTCTACCGACGACGATGGCATCAAACATCGGTACAACACCCAAATCCTGGTTGAGAAAGACGGGTCGGTGGTCGGCAAGTATCGCAAGGTTCATGTGCCCGGACACGAGACGAACGAACCAGACCGGCCGTTTCAGCACGCGGAGCGCTACTACTTTGAGCCTGGTCCTGATGGATTCGATGTATGGGACGCTTTCGGAGGCACCCTCGGAATGGCGATCTGCAACGATCGCCGCTGGCCTGAGACCTACCGCGTGATGGGCCTCAAGGGTGTCGAACTCATTCTGATCGGATACAACACCCCGCTCCACTATGAGCCGGATCCCCAGCAGAACGCGCTGGCCGGTTTCCACAATCACCTCGTCATGCAATCGGGTGCATATCAGAACGGTACGTTCGTGGTCGGCGTCGCCAAGGGTGGAATCGAAGAGGGAATCGACTCTCTCGCACAGTCGGCCATCTACGCGCCATCCGGCCAGATCGTCGCGCAATGCATAACCACCGGAGACGAGATCGCGGTTGCCACCCTAGATCTCGACTTTTGTGGGTATTACAAGAACACACTTTTCGATTTCGATCGATATCGACAACCCCAACACTACGGAATCATCGCCCAGCAACACGGAGGCCAGGAATGACGACGGTGTTTGAGCTGAACGGTGCAGGAGTCGAGGTACACGAGCAGCATCCTCATCTGCTCGCCGCTCTTCGTAACGAACTCGGCGTCACCTCTCCCAAGGACGGATGCGCTCCTTCAGGCCAATGCGGGGCCTGCACGGTTCTCATTGACGGGCGCGCCAAGATCAGTTGTTCGATCTCACTCGACAAGGCGGCGGGCAAGTCGATCACCACTCTCGAAGGATTCGACCAAGCGGAGCGGGATCGATATGCCAATGCGTTCGCGGCCACCGGAGCTCTGCAGTGCGGCTTCTGCACCCCAGGCATCGTGGTGCGCGCCAAAGCCCTGATTGACCAGAAGGGTTCCGATCTCAATCGAACAACCATCGAAGGTCGTCTCGGTGCACATCTGTGCCGCTGCACCGGCTACACCAAGATCATCGAGGCGGTCGAGCTTCTTGCATCTGGCGAGCCGATCCCGGTGATCGGGCGCTCCGCCAAGATCGGTGGAGGCGGCGTGAAATACGAGGCCAAGGAGCTGTCGCTTGGTGATCGTGGTTTCGTCGACGACATTGCCATTGACGGCATGCTGCACGCCGTCCTCCGGTTCACCGATCACGCCAGAGCAGATGTTTTGGCGATAGACACTTCGGCTGCACTCGAGGCCGACGGCGTGGTTGCCATTTATACGGCGGCCGACATCCCCGGTGACCTTCGAGTCGGAATCCTCTACAAAGACTGGCCGGTCATGATCCCCGAGGGAGGAAGGACGTCCTACCGAGGTGACGTCCTCGCCATAGTGCTCGCCACCGATGTGCTGACGGCCCGAGCCGCGGTTGATCTGGTCGAGGTGGAATACGAAGTACACCGACCTTTCGTTGACGTCAACGTCGCCCTTTCCTCGGACGAAGACGCGGTGTGGGGGCTGGATGGCAACGTACTGTCGACTTCTGAATACGCCAGGGGCGATGCCGATCGTGCTCTGGCCGAAGCTACCCACGTCGTTCACGAGGTGTTCAGGACTCAACGAGTCGAACATGCCTTCCTGGAACCCGAATCGACGGTAGCCGTCCCAGGTGAGGATGAGAGCCTGCATGTGTATTCGGGCGGGCAGGGAATCTGGGACGACCGGGACCAGATTGCCGCAATGCTCGACGTGGACACGTCGAAGGTCACCGTCGAACTCATCTCGAACGGAGGAGCATTCGGCGGTAAGGAGGACATGTCCAACCAGGGCCACACGGCTCTCGCCGCGCAGCTATCCGGCCGACCGGTCAAGTGTACGCTCAGTCGGCCGGAGTCGTTCCTCATGCATCCCAAGCGCCACCCGATAACGACGGAAATCTGGATGGGTTGTGACACCGAGGGCAGGGTCACCGCGGTCAAGGCCAGAATGGTTGGGGATTCGGGTCCATACGCCTCGGTCGGAATGAAGGTGCTTGAGCGGGCGGCCGGCCACGCCTGTGGTCCATACGCGGTAGAACACGTCGACGTCAAGGCTGTCGCTGTCCGCACCAACAACCCGGTCTGCGGGGCATTCAGGGGATTTGGGGCCAACCAGGCCCAATTCGCCACAGAGGGGGCGATCGATCGTCTTGCCGAAAAAGTGGGTATTTCAGGCTGGGCAATAAGGAAGAAAAACGTCGCCAGGCCGGGTTCGGTGTGGGGGCCTGGTCAAATCATGGATGACGGCGTCGCAGGCATCTCAGAATGCCTGGATGCGGTCAGACCACACTACGAGGCGGCCATCGAGCAAGGCAAGGCCGTCGGGATCGGCGCCGGGATCAAAAACTCCGGTCTTGGCAACGGGTTCAAGGAAGTGGCCAAAGCGGTGGTCCGATTCAATGCGGGGGGCACGATCGACGTGCGACACGCCTGGACCGAGATGGGCCAGGGGGTGCACACGGTCGCCCTTCAGGTCGCCGCCGATCTACTCGACGCCGACCCGGACAGGATACGGGTTCTTGCCGATACCAGCCGCGACCTGTCTGCAGGTCAAACGACGGGTTCAAGAGGAACGCTGATGGCAGCCGGATCGATTGAGGACGCGTGCCGAAACGCCATCGCGGACGGCTGTCGGATAGATATTGACTACCACGGCACATATACGGTGGACTGGACGAACTCGATCAACGACGGCCTCGATAACCCGACCATCCATTCGGCTTTTGGCTACGCGGCCCAAGTCGTCATCGCCGACCCGGACACCGGCAAGATTGAGCGGGTCGTGGCGGCCCACGACGTCGGGCGAGCGATCAATCCGGTGTTGGCTGCCGGTCAGGTCGAGGGGTCCGTCCACATGGGCCTTGGGTATGCGATGACCGAAGAGTTCCCTGCGGACGATGACGCCATGCCAACCAAGTCGACCCTCAGGCAACTAGACATCATCCGGCCCAAGGACATGCCTGACATCGACGTGATTCTCATCGAGGTCCCCCAGCCGAGGTCCCCGTTCGGGATCAAGGGTGTAGGAGAAATCGGGCTCGTTCCGACCGCAGGAGCAGTCGCAGCCGCGTATCACGCGCTCGATGGCAAATGGAGGACCCGTCTCCCGTTGGACGTGCACGAACCGCTCGAAATCGGAGGCTGACGTGACCGCCACAACCCCGGGACTGGTCTGTTCGCACCATCATCTCTATTCGGCCCTGGCCAGGGGGATGCCATCCCCGCCAAAGACGGCGACGACGTTCCACGAGATCCTCGAGCAAATTTGGTGGAGACTGGACATGGCGCTCGATCTCGAGATGGTGCGATGGTCGGCAATGCTCGGCGCGCTGGAGGCCTTGGAGAGCGGCACGACCGCGATCATCGATCACCACGCCTCTCCCAATGCGATCGAGGGGTCGTTGTCGGTGATTGCGGATGCTTGTGCCGAAGTCGGAGTGAGGGTGGCCTGTGCGTACGAGGTCACCGACCGCCATGGTGAAGATGGGGCGCGTCGAGGACTGGAAGAGAATCGGCGTTTCCTGTCCGAGGGTGGGAGGGGCTGGGTGGGCGCCCATGCCTGCTTCACGCTGTCGGACGACACGCTGGATCTGGTGGTTGGCTTGGGACAGGACACCGGGGCAGGCGTACACATTCACGTTCACGAAGGGCCTGAGGACTCCGACGCAGGCAAGCGTCTTGCGGGCCGAACAGATGAAGGTTGGCTCCTGGCCCACTGCGTTTCTCTCGAGGAGAGGCTGGACGGCACGATCCTGCACAATCCGGAGTCGAACATGAACAATTCGGTGGGCTACGCGAACCCCGGCAGGTTTGAGAACCCGGTCGCCCTCGGCACGGATGGAATCGGTGCGAACATGCTCGGTGCGTTCAGGGCCGCTTATCTGAAACAACGTGAATCTGACGTCACGGCGACTCCAGAAACGGCCTGGTCCTGGTTGGAAGCAGGATGGGATCTTTTTCCGGAGGCGCGCCGTGACGCCGTGTCCTGGTCTTACGAGCCAATGGATCCCTGGCACCTCGCCTTTACCCCTGGGGTGAGGCCAATCAAGATTGCAATTGACAACAAGCTCGTGTTCGCTGACGGGGCGCCGACACTCGTCGATGCGGGCGAGATTCGGGCCAAGGCCGCCGAACAAGCGACCAGATTGTTTGCCAGACTATGACTGAAGAGACGAAACAACCCCCGCTCACTCCGATGGGGCTGACCCCCATGCTTGGTCGCATCGCTCATGAGTGGGAGACCAGGACCAGAATATTCGACCTGCCATCTGCGCGGATCTGGAAGTTGGATTCCGAAGTCGACCTGAGCATAGATTTCCTTGGTCGGCCGGCCGCGACGCCGCTCGGTCCGGCCGCGGGTCCACATACCCAGATGGCCCAAAACATCGTGCTGGCCTGGCTGGGCGGTTCGAGAGTGTTCGAACTCAAGACGGTTCAGGTTATAGACGATCTCGATATCGCCAGGCCCTGCATCGACATGCAGACCATCGGCTACAACATCGAATGGAGCCAAGAGCTCAGTGTTCCTGACTCCATAGACGAATACGTCAAGGCCTGGATGATCATCGAGATTCTCAAACGCTGGGAGCCTCTTTCGGATCACCTGGGACGCCAAACCGGTGCATTCGTATTTGACATGTCCGTTGGTTATGACCTGGCAGGGATCTCTTCTCCGAAGATCACCAACTTCATCGCGACTCTGAAGGATGCCGCAGGCAGAATCGATGCCTTGCGCGCCGAGATTCCCGAGCCGTTCACCGAGTTCCGGGATTTCGACTTCCCCACGATGATCGCAGACACGCTCACGCTGTCGACGTTCCACGGGTGTCCACCGGACGAGATCGAGAGCATCGTCCGGTATCTGATGGATGAGCACGAGTTGGACGTCATCGTCAAGCTGAATCCGACCTTGCTCGGGTTTGAGAACGTGGACTCTCTGCTGCACGAAACGCTTGGCTACGACAACGTGACCATCACAAGGGACGCATTCGACGCCGACCTTCAGTTCGACCGATCACTCGAACTCATCGAGGGCCTTCGGGCCCATGCCAAGGCAAAGGACCGCCGGTTCGGGATCAAACTGAGCAATACCCTCGTTGTCGCCAACGAGAAGGGCTGGATGCCAGACGATCCGATGTACCTGTCAGGCCCCCCACTTCATGTGATTGCTTCTTCGATTCTCGACCGCCTCGTCGATGCCCTCCCAGGCGTTTTCGATCTTCCAGGCCAGAAAGGAGATTCGCCAGTCACGTTTTCGGCAGGGGTGACCAAGGCGAACGTCGCGGACACGATTGCAATGGGTGTGGCTCCTGCCACGGTGTGTTCCGACCTACTCAAGCCAGGAGGCTACGGCAGACTAAAGCCGATGCTCAACGCGCTGGCCGCAGAGGTGGGTAGAGCCGGAGCGACATCGCTTCGAGAATGGCGGCAGGCGAAGTACGCCCAAGCGGTTGCGGACGGGTACCGGGACTGGGTGGCAGGACATGTGGTTGCGATCACCGGGCCGGGAGTGGGCCTGTACAACGAGGCCGGAAATTCGAAACTGCCGCGGCAGGTCGATTCCAAACTCCAGATGTGGGGTTGCGTGGCCTGCAACTTGTGCGTCACGGTCTGTCCAAACGGGGCGTTCATGAAGCTGCCTTCGCCGGTCGAGTTGGCAGACGAGATTGGAGGCAGATGGCAGTACATGGTCTTGGCGGAGCTCTGCAATGACTGCGGAAACTGCCTCACCTTCTGCCCAGAAGACGGGGATCCGGCTCAAATCAAGCCACGGCTCCACATCGACGAGGCTCGGTTTTCGGGTGCAAGCGGCCAGGCGTTTGTGCTCACCGCCAACGGTCTGAATCTGGAGGCGGTCGCTGCCGGCGGATGGGACCGTGAGTTGGAAACGCTCGCGGCCGTCATCGCAGGTGACCAAGGAGTGCCGATTCGTGCCACCGACCTCTGATCCGAAAGTCCTACTCAATCCGATCGCGGAAGTGCCGGCGAGGTCGTTTGACTCCGATGAAGTGCTTCGATTCCACGAGCGACTCCCTGGGTACGCTCCGACTCCTGTTTTCAGCGTGCCAAGCCTTGCGGAGAATCTGGGAATCGGAGAAGTCTTGGTCAACGACGAGTCCCAGCGGCTCGGTCTTCCGGCCTTCAAGATGCTAGGTGCCTCATGGGCTTCGTATCGATCGATCATCGAGAGAACCGGCATAGATCAGGATGGCTGGGGGACCATCGAAGAGCTTGCATCGATGATACGACCACACCTACCTCTGGCACTTGCAACAGCCACCGATGGAAATCACGGTCGGGCGGTGGCGAGGATCGCCCGCCTGCTCGGTCTCAACTCCCGTATCTGGGTGCCGGCCGGAACAGCCGAGGCCCGCATTGCTGCGATCGAATCCGAAGGTGCCACGGTCACAGAGGTGGACGGCACCTACGACGAGGCGGTCGCTCTGGCCGGTCTGGCAGCAGACGAATCGACCTTGGTGGTGTCTGATACGTCCTGGCCAGGATACGAGACGGTACCGCAGTGGGTCATCGATGGGTACTCCACGATGATGTCCGAAGTCGAGGCGCAGACGGGTCCAGGCGGCCTTCCGGCTCCGACGGTGATAGTTGCCCCGATGGGTGTTGGCGCGCTGGGGGCCGCGATCGTTTCGCACTATTGCGATCACGTTCCGCGCCCTGTGATGATTGGCGCCGAGCCCACCAACGCAGCCTGCGTCATGGCTGCGTTCGAGGCAGGTGAAGTGGTGACCATCCCAGGACCGCACGATACGATCATGGCGGGCCTGAGCTGTGGGACGGCCTCGCCCGTGGCATTTCCGAGTATCAAGGAGATCGGAAGAGCGTCGGGTAGGGAAAGCGTGTAGATCTCGGTGGTCGCCGGATCAGTAAAAAAAAAAAAAATGAACAAAAAAAACAACAAAAAAACAGCTAA
>CALCCX010000003.1 GCA_937900165.1 uncultured Acidimicrobiia bacterium
GAGCCGGATCTGGGCGAGGTCGGTATCCACTACAAATCTCGCCTCGGCTACTACGCCCAGGAACACGAACAGATCAAAGACGGGGTTTCGGTGCTTGCGCACATGAACGACGTTTCGGACCAGCCGGAACGCGCCCTCAGATCGGTCCTCGGGCATTTCTTGTTGGCCGACAAGGTCGACCAAGATGCCGGCACGCTCTCTGGTGGAGAGAAAACCAAGCTGGCCCTTGCCCAGTTGGTGATGGCCAGGCCGAACGTGTTGTTGCTCGACGAGCCGACCAACAACCTTGACCCCCAAGCCAAGGCTGCGCTACTCGATGCGCTCCACACCTACGAGGGCACGGTCATTCTGGTGAGTCACGACACGGATTTCGTGGCTTCGCTGGCCCCAGACCGGGCGATCATGATGCCGGAAGGCGATACCCTCTACTTCGACGACTCGCTGCTGGACCCCGTTGCCCTCAGCTGAGGCAACGATCAACCTTCCGCGGCGAGCACCGCCAACCATCCGACCGGGTCGAGGCTGTCGGAGATATTGACTTTGCCAACCGACAGATCTTCTTCGCACGAGTAAGGCATGTCCCACGGCTCGGTCGCGACGCAGTCGTCCGGTAGCGAGCCGAGGTTCAGGTAGAACCCGGCTGCGATGTATTGCTGGGTTGCCTGATCATCAGATGAAGAAATCAAAGCGTTGCCCCACGGGTCGGTGTAGTAGGTGCCAGACGCCAGTGACAGCTGCTCGTTGAAGATCATCGGGTTACCTTTGAACGTATTGTCCAAGACCCGCTGGGTACCTGTCTGATTGCGGTCGCCCGAGTGGAACGCGACAGTGTTGCAGGTGGTTCCAGTGCAGAAGGTGAACGGGTCCCTGATGTCGAACTCGTGGTTCAAGACCATACCGAGGTTGGCCGCTTCGACAGTGGGGCCGGCCCGCCATTGCTCGTAGTCGTTCGAATCCGCAGTTGTCCGGATACGCCGTTCGAAGCTGGTCACATCCGCCAGGGCAGGCAGGCTGTAGCCACAGTTGCTTGGGTTGAGCGGATCCTTGGTGTCGCTGTCGACTGCTACTCCGAAGTCGAGTTTGAACCCCGCTCTGAACAGCTCTGTGCCTGATGATGAATACACCATCGCATACATGGTGTGGAATTGGGCGCAAACCCGTCGCTCTGAGGCTGTAGAGGAGTGGTCGATGAACCGTACCCAATAGCCCTCCGGTGTCTGGAAAATGGTCTCTTTGAATCCCATGTCCGGCTCGTCCTGGGGGACCTTGTCTGCCACATACTGATACCCGACAAACGGTGCTCCTGGGATGAGAGCTGGGTTTGAACCGTGTTCGTGGCCAAAGGCGCACCAGTAGGTCGGATCGATTTGAGGATGCCAGGTCCCGTAGGTTTCGCCGTCCCATCTGCACTCGTTCCCTGCGCGGCGCACCCACGCCGTACACAGCTTGTTGGCGGCCGGGGTCGTAAGCCCATCGGGAACCTGTGCATCTAACGTTGCCGTCTTCGTCGACTCGGAGACGAGGATCATCGGAACTCTCGAACCCTCCGACGAGTTGGGGGCGGGACCCGCCAACGTTTGCCATCCGTAACTGAGGCTGCGCTCGTAGACATTGGCCACTTCACCATCTATCGAGACGGCGCCAGACAGTTCCCAACCGTTCAGCCAGCCCGGTGTGTCCTTGTATCTCTCGACCCATACCAATGCCACCCTGGCCGGCCTGGTCAAGAAGAATTTGAAGAAGTCGGCGTCTGTGCGGTTGCTCCAACGTGACTCGGGCATGAGGACATCCCACCCGTCGTACGCACCGGCGTTGGTGACCACGTCGTCGCTGTTGTCTGTGAATTGGAAACCACTGGCCATCTGGCGAGGCGAGTAGATGACATCGTCTACTTGATAGCGACGAATATCGTCCCGATCTGGTCGCCACTCGTAGAAGCGAGACACCAGGGCCCGTACCGGGAATGGGGATTCGATGGGATCGAGGGGTATGCCGCGACCCAGGAACGAGGCCATCTGGTCGCGGCCGACGTTGTCGGCTGGGCAATACGACCTTCCGCCGCAGCCGAGGGTGATTCCGGCGTCTGCGACCCGGTTGATGTTGGCTTCGTGGAGCGAGCCGTCGTCGTCGTCGAAATAGTTGACCGAAGTGGCGGGGAGTTGGAATGCTCTTGCCAAGAACGAGCCCATCTGGGCTCTGCTCACCATGTCGCTCGGGCAGTATTCGTTGTTTCCGCAGCCGAGGGTGATTCCGGCGTCTGCGACCCGGTTGATGTTGGCTTCGTGTGGCGAGCCGTCGTCGTCGCCAAAATAGTCCACTGAGCTGGCAGGCAGGTCAAGAGCCCTGGCCAGGAACGAGGCCATTTGTGCTCTCGAGACATCGTCGTTCGGGCAATAGATCTGGTAGCCGCATCCGCCGGTGACTCCAACCGCGGCGATCGCCTCAATGTAGGCCTCGTGCGTATTGAGGTCGTCATCGACGAATGTACCGCCAGGTGGCAGCTCGCCGTCCTCGCTCGCTACACCGACAGTGTCAGAGAGTCCCACGAAACCCGTGAGAACCAGGGCGATCAGAAAGGAGTAGGTGAGTGATCGACTTACACGAATTGACGGAACCATCCCTGGAGCCTTCCCAAAAAGACCGATAACTGTTTCAAGTTGTGTATTCCGCCGTGACCAACCCTAGCGCGTAGATCACTGTCCGTGAAGGGGTCTATCGTCTCGTATGTCGCGATAACCTTCCCTGAAGCCAAAGGTGCCATACGTTCGGCCTGTCTAGGATCACCTGGCGTCGCTCCCTTCTGGCCGCGCTGAGTGACTCGTCATCGCAATGTTGGGACCAAACACGACAGATCGGATACCCTTGAGGGAGCGGCTTTTCGCCTAGGGGATGTTTTGGAAGGCCAACCGACTGACAATCCGAGCCGGCGTTCTCAGATGCATCTGGTTGCATCTGAGGATGACGGGGCACCTTCTGGCGACGGCCAAGGTCCAAGCGCCACGTCGGTTGAGGCCGCCCGGGCCGGCAGACGGGCCGGATACAAGGTATTGGGGGACGTCGAGATCGACCTCGATGACGACCCTGTGGGACGGATCGATGACTCGGTAATCGTCTTGCTGGACGACGGCGAGAACGGCGACGTACGGGATGGATCGCCGGCGCCTCGGTTTCGACTGATGGTTGATGCCGCCAGGACGTCAGAAGTTGCGATTGACGTGGTCAGGGAAGAGGACGGATGGCGGGTTGGAATAGATCCTATGAATACAGCCTTGGCCGCCACCGAAGACCTCGCTTATCGCGCCACCCATGACCTGCTCACTGGCCTGGCCAACCGTTCTGCTCTGTTGGCCCGGACCCAAATAGCGATCGAACGGAGCGAGCGGACTGGTCTCGGAGTGGCGGTGCTCTACCTGGATATCGACAGGTTCAAACGTATCAACGATTCCTTGGGTCATCAGATCGGAGACGATGTCCTCGTCGAGGTTGCCGCACGGCTCGAACGAGTCTCACGCCCAACCGACCTTGTCGCCAGGCTCGGTGGCGACGAGTTTGTCATACTTTGTGAGGACATCCACGAGCCGCGCGATGCGGCGGTCATCGCCGAGCGCGTACTCGAAGAAATCCAAGCCCCGTTGATGGTTGGCGACGACAACGTGGAGTTGGCAGTTGGAACCTCAATCGGCATAGCCTTCGAGGATCGCCATGTGGCCACGGCCGACTTGGTCAAACGTGCTGATCAAGCCCTCCTGAGAGCCAAGGAGAAAGGAAGAGGTCGCTACGAGTTCCACGATCAAGAGCAGTCGGTGGATACCATCAAGCGCCTCGAGATGGAGCGCCAACTCAGAGCCGCCATCAGTCTCGATCAACTCAGCCTCGAATATCAGCCGATCATGTCGACATCGTCGAGGCTGGTCGAGGCAGTCGAAGCCCTCATCCGCTGGGATCACCCTCAGCTCGGGAGGCTGAGCGCATCTGAATTCATCGACGTCGCAACCGAGACCGGGTTGATAGTGCCTATCGGACGCTGGGTGTTGAATGAGGCTTGTCGGCAATTGGCACGGTGGGAATCCCAAGCCCAATGCGAGACATCGCTGACCATGCATATCAACGTGGCGGGAAGCCAGCTGCTCGACCAGAGCTTTGTGCAGGCAGTGGCCGGCGCCCTGAAGGACAACGGGATCGATTCCTCTCGCCTCGTTCTGGAGGTCGACGAAGCGGTGCTCAGAGCCTCGGAATCCGCCGAGCTGGACATCGCTATGGCGAGATTGATCGACTACGGGGTCGACTTCGCCATCGATCATTACGGTCGCGGATACGGATCGGTGGCCAACCTCGGACGACTCCCGGTCCCGATGGTCAAGATCGACAAGTCGTTCGTTGCCGAGATAGAAACATCACCTCAAGCCAGAGCCGTGATGAGGGCCCTGCTCGATCTCGCCGATGCCTATGAATTGACGACAATCGTCGAGGGCGTGGAGTCCATGAGGCAGTTCCAGATCCTCGAATTGCTGGGCTGCGGTGCCTGCCAGGGCTACCTGCTCGGTGCGCCGATGTCTCCTGAAGAAATTGTCGGCTGGCTCAAAGAGTCGAACAGCGATACCGCCTGAACCAGGTTGTCGGGCGTCAGTCGACCGTCCACGTGCCGTTGCTGGCGAGGAGCGTCGCCAGATCACCTTCGCCTTTGGATTGTTTCGCGGAGGAGATTTGAGTCTCAACGCCTTCTTCGT
>CALCCX010000004.1 GCA_937900165.1 uncultured Acidimicrobiia bacterium
CCTCTTCCGATCTCGCGATGACGATCGGCGACAGGGTCGCGAAAGCCACGAAGTTGGCGGCGTTGGCGACCACCAGCCACAGCGTCAGCAGCGTGGCGTTGGGCATGTGAACCGCGATCACCGCGAAGAGCCCATGGAACAGCACACCGCCCGCTCCGACGAAGAGCAGTTTCTCTGGCGCGACCCGCAGGATCCGGTCGGCCATGATCCCGGCGACGGGAAGCGCGATCACCGCCCCGATCTGACTCACGGAGAAAACGAATCCACGGTCGAGCGCGTCGAGCCCGTACTCCGCCTCCAGATGCAGGCTGAGCAGGAGCGGCACACTCAGCAGGGCGAAGCCGATCACCGAGAAGCCGAGGAGCACAAAGTTGTACGTCTTGATCCGCCGCAGCCGCTCGGCCGCAGCCGAGAACGAGATCGGGAGTTCGCGTTGGCGCTCCAGTTGCTCGCCCAGCACCGACATCTGCTCATTGCTACCCCGGCGCGGATCGCGCAAGAAGTTGGCAAAAAGACCGGCAATCAGTGTCGGTACCGCGACCACCAATACGACCCCGCGCCACGCCTCTGTGCCGCCAATCGCGGCGGCGAGCCCTCCGACGATCAGCGGCCCGATGACCCCACCGAGCGGAGTCGCCATGCGGTGAAGGGCGAATATTCGGCCCCGGGCGCTGATCGGATAAGCGTCGGCCAGAACCGGTTCGTGGACGGGGATGGTGTTGGCCTGGCCGAGACCGACGCCCATCTTCGTGACAAAGAGTTGGAAACTGTTGGTGACGAGCGCCGAAAGGGCGAGCACAAGCGACCACATGACGGTCGCCGCCGCCGCGAGCCGAAGGCGATGGAAGCGATCGGCCAGGATCCCCATCGGGGTAGCCCCGAGCACGAGAAGCGCACCCGCCGCTCCAGCAATGACGCTGAGTGTGGTATCGGAGATGTCGAATGTCTTCTGGATGTCGGGGGCGAGCACGCTGATGATCGATCGCTCGATCGCCATGAGAAATTCGATCACCACGAATATGGTGAGGACCCCCCACCCGCCGGCGCGTATCGCCGCTCGAATCGGCAGCACCTCGTCGCCGACGCCGGGGAGTAGATCATCAACGATGACGACCTTGTCGGCCTCGGCCTGCTCGTCGAGACGGGTCTGTTCGTCGTCGAGAATTGAGCCGACCATCGCTGAAACAGCGCCGCCATCTGCTGCAATTTCGTCGTCTGGCTTAGCCACTACGTGCCGACCCTACCCCGCCGTCCCCTGGCGAACTAGCATTATCGTAGTAGGAGAATTAGGTTTCCGCCAGCGAGGCTAACGCACCGGCGAGGTGTGGGAAAGGGCATGTCGTCATGTCATGGAACTTCTCGACAGAACCGGACTACCAAGAGAAGTTGGATTGGGTCCGCGAGTTCCTCGCCGAGGAGGTCGAACCACTCGACGCCCTTTTCGGCAGCGAACTCGTCTACGACAAGCAGCACGCAGTGCACGAACATGCGGTACGCCCTCTCCAGGAGCAAGTGAAGGACAACAACCTGTGGGCCTGCCACCTCGGCCCTCACCTCGGTGGCTTGGGTTACGGTCAGCTGAAGCTCGCGTTGCTCAACGAGATCCTCGGGCGTTCCCATTGGGGCCCGAGCGTCTTCGGAACCGCGGCCCCCGACTCCGGCAACGCCGAGATCCTCGCCCACTACGGCACCGATGGGCAGAAGGCCGAATTCCTCGAACCGTTGCTCGACGGACGAATCTGCTCCACCTACGCGATGACCGAACCGCAAGCAGGCTCGGACCCCGGACAATTCGAGTGCACGGCAATCCGCGACGGCGAGGAGTGGGTGATCAACGGCGAGAAATGGTTCGCCTCCAACTATCGCTATGCGTCCTTCGTAATTTGTATGGCCGTCACGAATCCCGATGTGGTGATCCACAAGGGCGCGTCGATGTTGCTGGTGCCCAAGGGCACGCCGGGCATGGACCTCGTGCGAAACGTTGGCCTGATCGGCGACGACTACGGTGAGGGCACCCACGGCTACATCCGCTTCACCGACTGCCGGGTCCCGGCCGAGAATCTGCTCGGCGGCGAGGGTGAAGCATTCTCGATCGCCCAGACCCGACTGTCCGGCGGTCGACTCCACCACGCGATGAGATCTGTCGCCATCTGCCAGCGGGCGATCGACATGATGGCGGAGCGGGCATTGAGCCGCACCACCCAGGGCGAACAGTTGTCGCGCAAGCAGATCGTGCAGGAGCAGATTGCCGACGCGTGGGGCATCCTCCATCGCTTCCGGTTGCAGGTCCTGCATGCAGCGTGGGTCGCCGACGAGCGGGGCACCGCCGGGGCGCGAATGGAGATCGCCGCCGTGAAGGCCGCGACCCCAGGCACCATCCACGATGTCGTCTACCGCTGCCTTCACCTTCACGGGTCACTGGGCATGTCGAACGAGATGCCGATCGGCGCGATGTTCCTGGCTGCCCCCGCGCTCGGCATAGCCGACGGCCCGACGGAGGTCCACAAAGTCACGGTCGCTCGCCAATTGCTCAAGAGCTATGCACCCATCGAGGGGCTGTGGCCATCTGAGCATCTCCCCGCTCGCCGCGAAGCCGCTCGAGCGAAGTTCGCCCATCTCCTCGAACTCGAGGTGGGCAGCGAATGAGCACCACCAGCCGGCCCGACGACAGCGACAGCGGCCCCGCCGAACCGGGCGCCGATCCCACCGGCGAAATCGACACCGCAGCTCTGGCCCGTTGGATGGATTCATCCGGAGCACCCGGTGAGGGAACGCTCCCCTCGCTCACGATCATGAGCGGAGGCGCATCGAATCTCATCCTCGAGGTGACCCGGGGCGATGTGAGGATGGTGCTGAGGCGGCCACCTGTGGAGTTGGCCGCAGAACGCAACTCCACGATGATGCGCGAGTTCAGAATTCTCGAGGCGCTCAACCGCACCGACGTGCCTCATCCCCGGGTGTACGGCGCGTGCGAAGACGAAACGATCGCCGGCGCATGGTTCTATCTCTCGGAAATGGTCGACGGTTTCTCGGTCATGCAGACAAAGGCCTGGCCCGCTCCCTTCGACGAGGACCACTCGCTGCGGCCCGAACTCGCCTACGAATTGATTCGCGGCATTGCCAAGCTGGCATCGGTCGACTGGCGGGCTGTCGGTCTGGAAGGACTGGGTCGACCTGATGGCTTCCACGAGCGCCAGGCCGACCGGTGGTCGGCCCACCTCGAAAAGCACAAGTTCCGCGAGATTCCCGGCTTCGACGAAGCCGCCGAGTGGCTTCGTCGCCACCGGCCGGCCCGTTTCAAACCGGGGATCATGCACGGCGACTATCAGTTCGCCAACGTCATGTTTCGTCATGGCGCGCCAGCGAAACTGGCCGCCATCATCGACTGGGAGATGGGCACGATCGGCGATCCGTTGATCGACCTCGCGTGGGTGGTGATGGGCTGGCCCGATGCCGACGAGGACCGCACGCAGAGGGGCTACGCCGACTACAACGGCATGCCTGACCGGGCCGACCTCATCCGCGAGTGGTCAGAGGTCAGTGGTCGCCCCGTCGGCGACCTTCCGTACACGCTCGTGCTCAGCCGGTTCAAGATGGCCGCCATCCTCGAGCCGTCGTACGCCCGGTTCGTGAACGGAACCTCAAAGAACCCGATGCACGAGTACTTTGGCGAAATAGTCCTCGACCAAGCCGCAAAGGCCGCTGAACTGGCTGCATCGCTCGGCTGACCGATGTCTGCTTCTCCCTCGATCAGCGAACTCCGCGCCGAGTTGATCGCCTGGCTGCACGACAACGCGGCCGAGCTTGCCCGTCCCTATGAAGGTTCAGGGTCGTTGCCCGAACAGATGACGCAACTCAGCCGCGTGAAACGACTGCTGTGGGACGCCGGTTTCACGGGGTGGGGCTGGCCTGAACGGGCCGGCGGCCGGGGCGGCTCACCGATGCTGAGAGCAGTGGTCGGCGAGGAGATCGTGGAGCGGGTGGTGGACGCGGTGAGCGAGCCGGGCATGATCTACCACTTGATCGGTGACGACAACAGCGAAATCTGGGTGGACGCCGAGAACGAGAGGTTCCGGCGGCGAGAGGCTGCAGCAGACGGTGGGCTGACGAGCGTGGGCGAGGGCTGGATCCGATACACGTTCGACGCGATCGAGAACCAGGTCGTCGTGGTGGACGCAAACCCGGAAGGGCCGATCCGGCCGCGAATCGACCACCCGATGATGCTGTGGGTCGAGGCGCTGGGGGCGCTGGCGGTTGGGATTTTCGCGGCTGAATCCTGGGGCGGCGCGTCCGGCCTGTTGGAATCAGGAAAAATGGACCAGTTGTGGATCCAAGTCATCGGCGTCGGTGCTTCCGCTTTGTACTGCTTCGTCGGGACGATCATCATTGCCTTCGTCGTGGACAAAGTGTGCGGCGGGTTCCGAATCGTGGAAGGTGACGAAGCGATCGGGTTGGACTCGACGCAACACGGCGAAGCTGGATATCATATTGGTGAGCCCGGTTTGGTGAGCTAAGACCAAGCGGATTCCCATACGATAGAATGGAAGGAAATTCTCGTTATGAAATTGATTGTCGCACTCATTCAGCCAGATCGGAAGAGCACACGTCTGAACTCCAGTCACACTGATATATCTCGTATGCCGTCTTCTGCTTGAAAAAAAAAAAAACACATAATGACATACATATAGTTATGTAAACACTTCATGATCGAATGATATTGCTGCGTA
>CALCCX010000005.1 GCA_937900165.1 uncultured Acidimicrobiia bacterium
GGAGGTAGGCTATAGCAGAGCAGTTAGTGGGACTGAGTCACGAACATGTGAGCGACCACTATAGCCAGGATCTAGAGATGGTCAGTCGGCACTCAGAGAAAATATCGAGAGTAAGTACGAGTGCTGCTCTGTAGAACCGAAGGTGTGAGATTGGGGTACTGAGTTCATTATTGTTTTAGACTGTAAATTCCTTTTGTTGTTTGTTTATTTTTTTTTTTTGTTCATTTTTTTTTTTTCAAGCAGAAGACGGCATACGAGATATATCAGTGTGACTGGAGTTCAGACGTGTGCTCTTCCGATCTCATATCGACACTCCAGACAACCCGGCAGGCTTTGATCCGATGATCAGCCGGAGAACCTTTCTGAAGCGCGCAGGCATGGCCGCGGCAGCCGGTGCAGCCGTCGCAGGATCCGGGCTGGCGGCTTCATCCGCCCTGGCGTCGGACAAGACCATCTCGGGTAGCTCGTCCGATTCCACCTACACGATCGAGGCGGGCCACACCGTCACCTTCGACCCCAATGTATCCAGCACTTGGACCATCAGCGGAAGCGGTGTCGCCCTGACAGTGCGTGGCACGCTGGTAATGCGGCCTGCCAGCTCTTCGGTGGTCCACACCCTGCGTTTCACCGGTGGCGGGGAAGTCCTGGTCACAGGCGCAGGCAAGATGGATCTCCAGGGAACCACCAAGACTGCTTGGAATCGCACAGGGACCGACGCCAACTGGGCAAACAGCGACGTGCTGAAGATCACTCCGACTGCCAAGAACGACTACTCGGTCACGGACTTCACCAAGGGAGGCACGGTGCCTTCGGTCTCCACTCCCTATGGAACCTTCAAGGCCGAGGTGTTCAACCTCACCCGCAACGTGGTGATCGAGGGAACATCCAGCAGCTACATGAAGCGGGTGTTTTTCTCCGAATCGACCGTACCCCAGACCATCAAGTACGTAGAGCTTCGATACATTGGCGATTCCCAGGTAGTGGGCTTCTACCCTTTGCACTTCCACTTCAACGGAGACGCCACCAGGGGCAGCCTCATCGAGGGGGTGGTCGTGCACGACGCAGACCATCACGCTTTCGTGAGCCACGGCTCGCACGGCATGACGTTCCGCAACTGTGTCGGATACAAGATCAGAGGCGACGCCTTCTGGTGGGATCCGCCTGTGGACGGAGTCGCCGGCAACGAAACAGACGACACCCTCTGGGAGAACTGCCTGGCGGTGGACATTGTCGGGGGTGACGTGACCCCCCAGGGAGAGACCGCCGGCTTCTACATGGGCGGAGGAGTAGGCAACAAGGCCATCGGGTGCGTTGCGGTGGCGTCTGAGCAGTGGTCGCCCAATTCCGGGTTCCACTGGGGTTCGAAGAACAACGGCGTGCCAAACACCTGGACCTTTGAGGACTGCATCTCCCACAACAACGGAGACTGGGGCGTTTTCGTGTGGCAGAACACGGGAACCCAGGGCCACTTCATGACCCGCTACGTCGGATACCACAACGGACGGGGCGCAGTGAAGCACGGCGCCTACAACAATTGGGGCTACCACTACATCGACAATGTCTACTGGGAAAACGGTGAGCCGGTTGCCCTGCACGCGCAAGTGGCGCCACCACGTGCCACAACCACTTTCATCTCGTGGCAGAACACTTTTTTTGGAGGAGACCCGTGCCTCAAGATCGCCGACCATGTGTTGGCGGCGACCGGCCCGACCATCTTCCTCGAAAACACCTTCGGCGGCTCCATCCGTGCATACGAGAGGACGGCCGGCGGTGTCCAGCTACGCGGTTACGTCGATTTCGTGCGCAACCTGAGGGACGGACGAGACCTGGAGCCGAGCGATTTCGACATCGACGTGATGAGTGCCGAATCGCGCTATCGGATCCAGCGCAGGGACGGCACCGCCTTCCAGATCGATGGTCCGAATGGTGCGGTGAGCACGATCGCAACCTTCTTCGACGAGGGCATCATCAAGCCGGTTCCACCCGCGCCGGGAACCACTGGCTGGCAGGCATCCTGCGGAAACCAATAGGCAACCCAGTTTGTGGCCTGATGGGCCGGTCGGCTTGACGGTCAGCTCCACCGAAACTTGCGGTCCAACATTGCTTCGAGCTTCTGGTTGTGCGGTTCGAAGTACGCTTCGAGTCGAGTTCTCGTCTCCGGCTCGATCTTCGAAGGCGCCTTGACCGGGGCAAGATTCGAATGGTTGCGGAATTCGTCAGGAGCCCAGGGCGTCAGGTGGAGAAACTCGAGCACCCTTGCAAACGCGGCCGCTTCGTCTTCAAATAGTTCTTCGCTCTCCATCACCAAGATCTGGTCCCGTTCGAAGAACTCAAACCAGGCCGCCAGTTGGTCCGCGTAATGGCCACGATGGGTGTAGGCATGGCGCCGGAACTCGACCGCGGGATAGTTCGGGTCGGCATCGATCTTTGGTAATTCACCGGCGAGAACGCCGGCCTCACCGTCCAGGGCCTCTGCGAAGGTGCGATCCTCCAGGCCGTATCGCATCATGTGCTTGAACCCAGAATGGGTCCGCTCGACCGGATCTCTGAGGACGACGATGATCTTGGCGTCTGGAAGGGCACTGGCCATTCGGGCCGGCACTTGGGGCATGAGCAGGTAATCAGGGGTGGCTTCAAAAGTGACCAGCTCCCGACCCCGACCAGCGATCCGATGGAGGAAGCCTCGCAACTTCAGTGGGAAATGGGCCCGATACCACATCCAGCCCCTCCCGTAGTCGGTGCTGAAGTACTCGATCTCCTTGCGGACCGACCTTGCCACGTCCGGATGCCTCGCGAGGTATTGGAAAAGCGAACTGGTGCCCCCTCGCTGTGTTCCAATGATGAAAAAGCTCGGGAGCATTCGCAGACGAGCAGTCGGCCGTCTGGTGGTGAGACGCGCGTGAGCGATCCGCCGCCTCACCCCAAAAGGAACGGCCGCCTTCAAACGACTCAACATCGCGAGCTCAGATCACCTCACGCTCGAGCAGCATCTTGGTGACCTCCTTGGCGATCGGCTCCATCCGTTCGAGCGGGAAGTGGGCGAAGTCGACCTGGTCCTCGATGCCCTCACATTTGAGGATGTCGTCGACGTCGACGAGTCCGAAATCCAGCTCTCTGGACAATTCGGCAACTGCCACATTCATCTCGCGACGCCTCAAGTGCTGCGGGTTCCGAACAAGCGAAAAATTATGCTCACGAGAACCGGGCTCGAGCGACTGTGACGTGTAGACCAGAACCTCGGCACCGGTTCGTTCTTTCACTTCGCGCACGACTCGCCCGAACGATTTTCGGAATTCGTCAACAGTGAGCCTTGGAACTTTTTCGAACTCTTTCTTGAGCCAGGCGACCTTGTCGAGGTTGTTCAGCACCTGATCCATCGGCTGACGCAGCCACCATCCTCCCGGATCAATGATGTAGCCATGTTCTTTGTTGCGATACAGGGTGCGAGTTGCATCTCCGTTGATCGACAGGATCACGGCGCTCTTCGGGAACTCCCCGAGGTTCGACAGACCAGGCACTTCGAATGTCGGCCGAAACAGCTTCGGATCGAAAGTGTTCAGTGGAAGGGACATCCTCCTCAAAACCGGGAGGATCAAATCGTCCGGAAAGGTCTGGTCCAGGAGCTGGCCCAAGAAATCGGATCTCGAGTCGGCGACTTCGCCGTCGCGGATTATGCAACAGGTGCCGTCCAGGTGTTCTCGTATGAACGGCTTTGCAACAAAGGTCGACGGCAGGTCACATGACCCGAGATCGGAAGAGCGTCGTGTAGGGAAAGAGTGTAGATCTCGGTGGTCGCCGGATCATTAAAAAAAAAAAGAGAAAAAGACGACCAAACACACACATCAGCCA
>CALCCX010000006.1 GCA_937900165.1 uncultured Acidimicrobiia bacterium
AACGAAGTGGATGACAACGACGCATGAAAAGCTGTGACCTGAGGTGGAGAAAATCGTGCGGTGTCACGTACGCATCTGGTCTAGTGGTAAGCAGAGTTTGGTGTTTTTTTTTTAATGATACGGCGACCACCGAGATCTACACTCTTTCCCTACACGACGCTCTTCCGATCTAAATCGCGGGCGACGGCTTCCGGGTCGACCGGGGGAGAGAACGGCTCGTCAAGAGTGGACGTTGCCGCCCACAGGATCAGGTACTTCGCCATCGCGTCCCAGAAGTCCTCCGCCGCCGTACGCGCGCTTGTCGCGACGTGGTAGCGGGCGCCTTCGTACGGGTCGCAGCCGAGTTCGGACTGTGCAGCGTCGAGTTGACCGAATCGCTCGTCCATTTGGGTGAAGACGGCCCCGTATTCCGGGTTCTCCTCAGAGAGGTTCGGCTCAGCAGCCAGCAAACCCGCCAGATAGCTCAATACGTCGATCTGCCCGTCCCACACTTGGATGCAGGTGCTCGGCTCTTGCCACGGAGAAAGAACTGGCCAGGACTGCGGGCGGTCGTAGTCAATGATCAGCGGCACGAACTTGTAGAGGTCGTCGTAGCCGAAGCCGCTGATAGAGAGTCCCATCACCTGGGCCTTTATGAGCTGCCCGGTCGTGGTCGAGTGAGGTACGGAATCGATGCGGTCCAACATCAGGATTCTCAGGTGAATCTGGCTGCACTCGAGGTCGCCCTCGAGCGCCGTCAGTTCGTTGCTCCGTTCAAAGAAAGTCTCGTCGCCGGTGAGCACGCGGTTGACCGTCTCGATGGGGAGGTGTTCATAGGTCGAGATCAAATCCTCTACCAGTCCAAGTCGATCGTCGAGGAGATCCTCACACGCCCCATCCCATCGGCTGGCCGCCAATTCTGCCTCCAAGTCGACCGGCGCAGCGGCGGTTGTCGTTGTAGTGGGAGAGGTAAAGGCGGATGTTGTTGTCGTCTGGGCACCCGTGCTCGTCGTTATGGCGGGAAGAGAGGTCGATGGCGCGGCCGTCGGGTCCAACCGATCAGATGTGGCGCACGCCGTCGCCACCATGACAAGAGCGACGGAGAGAGTGAGAGATTGGGTGTTGAATCGCATCCCCATTCATCGCAATTTGGCATCGGGGATAGATGAGGGCGCCGCGCAAGGCGCTAAGCGGAACTCGCCCACAGGCCACTCCGGGTGCGCGTCCGTAGAGGTATGGCTCGACGCAGCGGCGGCGACTGGCGAGTTCCTCGAAATCCCCCCCCGACGAGCGTGATCCCTATCGGCCCTCGCTCTGTGGGCGGTCGACTCCATCCGGAGGAGAGTGGGATTCCCTGTACCAGCGCACCGCGTGGAAGATGATGCCCGCCAGGATCAGGCCGCTGACCGAGAACACCCCGACTGCCACGAAAGAATCCGGCTTGACCAGAACCGAGCCGACCGCCGGTCCGAGCGCCCTACCCACCGCCATGGTCGATTGGGCGTCGCCGACCCGCTCCTCTGGCACCAGGGACCAAGCGGCGATCGCCCTCAACATCTGGGGTGTCGACATCCAAAAGCCGTACCCCCACAACGTCAGCGCCACAAAGAAGATGGGAACCGAACCGCTGAAGGCCACCCCGGCCGCGCAGGCGGCCATCAGAAAGACCCAGCGCCCATCCGGCCGGTCATCGGCGGGTCGACGGGCCGCGAACCAGCCGGCGAGGGCGTTGGCCGAGAACGCGGCCGAAACCAGCACCGGATCGGCCCCAATGGAATCTCCGACTGCGGCCGCGAATATGAACAGCGCGGAGCCGGCCAACGTGTTGAGACCCAGGGCCAGCACCAATACGACGTTCGACTTGGCCGGGCTCATCTTGCGGCGGGTGGGTCGAAAACCACTGAAAACGGCCCGCAACAGGGTCGGAGGAACAAAAGCCAGAGCGATGAAGGCGAATACCGGATCCGCCCCACCTCGATCGGCAATGAAAGACAACATCGGGGCAGCGATGAACACGGTAAGTGGTCCGACCGCAGCCACGTTGCGCATTGCCCCCGAGCTCTTCATGGCGTTGGCCCAAGACAGCCACACCAGCAATCCGGCTGCCGCGCCGGCCAACGCTCTAACGATCATCAGCAACCAGAACCAAGGGACGACCATCGAAAGTAGGTTCAGCGCGACCGATGCGAGGGCCCCACCCACGAGGTAACGACGATGAGTGCGTAGGCGCCTACCTGCGACGAAGGTGGTGAGGGCGAAGGCCCCGACCTGGGCGGTCGACATGAGACCGGCCCTGGCGATGGTGACGCCGAATTCTTCTGCGATCACGGGGATCAGGAACGGTGTTGCAGAAAACAGGGTGGCGACAGCCGCGGCGGCGGCCAGCAGGCCCGCGTCCGCTTTATGGCGGACTGCATAGAACAATCGAGTAGGGGTGAACACAGCCTGTCAGCGTAGAGCGTCGCAGCGCGCCCAAAGTGTTGACGGCTTTCGGAACACGAGACCATGGGGGGAGGGTGCCCGGTGGGGATCGAGGCCGATTCTCGGACAGCGATCCAGCACGGCGTTGATCGCCGCGATCGTCTCTGTCCTCGCGAGGTGCCTGCCAAGACAGAGGTGAGGTCCCTGGGCGAAGGTCAGATGAGGAACATTGAACGCACGAACGGGGACATAGTCATGCGGCGAGGCGAATGCTTCTGGATCCCGGTTGGCACCGGCCAACGAAACGATCACGAGGTCACCTGCTTCTATCGTGGCCCCACCGATTCCCACTTGCCTCGTGGCATACCGATCGACCCTGGTCGCGGCCGGCTCGAGCCGCAACGATTCTTCCACCGCTGCCGGTGTCAGCGAACGATCTGCCACGACCGCCGCAAGATCGGATGGCGACGACAACAAGTGGAAAAGGGCGTTGGCCGTCATTGCTTCGCAGGTCTCGATCCCACCGAACATCAGGACCGCTGCATTCGAAATGACCTCGGCCTCGCTCAGAGTTTGGGCAGCTCTTGCGAGCAGAGAGTCATCGGTCTGCATTGCGTTGGCCACTCTCCGGCCAAGGTCAGCCATGGCCGCCGCCCCCGCATCAGTGGGCGGTTCTCCTCGAGAAAGACCCTCGTCAGAATCGACGATGATCCCGTAGATCGCAGCGACGTCCCCCGGATCTGCATCCCCGAGTTCCAAAGCAAGAGTGACGACATCGACAGCCAACGGCAGGGCCAGCGCCGATCGCAGATCCACCTCAGCCTCTTCCACGAAACGGTCCACCAGAGCGACGGCCTGGGCTTGGACAGCTTTTTCGAAACGGGCCCTGACCTCCGAACGCCTGAAAGCCTCAGCGAACGGGTCTCGGTGTCTGGCGTGGTCTTGTGCTTCGAGGGTCAGCATCGACGGCCCGACGACCTGGCCTGTGGTGAACCGAGGATCATCGACGGTGAAGGTTTCGGGGTCCCGCATCACTTCCACACACATCTGATAGTTGGTGATCAACCACCCATCGAGGCACGGCAACCAGGAGACCGGCTCTGGCCCTCGCAGAAGGTCGTGCACTCGGTGGGGGTCGCGTTCGAGTTC
>CALCCX010000007.1 GCA_937900165.1 uncultured Acidimicrobiia bacterium
GCTACTGGACCCTACGTGATTCCGAATGTGTCGTTTGTCGCGAGGTCGGTGATCACCAATACCACTCCTGTGCACGCCTATCGAGGCGCCGGCCGCCCTGAGGCCACTTCGATGCTGGAACGATCACTGGACTCCCTGGCTGCGAAGCTCGAGATGGATCCTTTGGAGCTTCGCCGCAAGAACTTCATCCCCCCAGAGGACCTCCCGCTCGAGTCGCCGACCGGAGCCAAGTACGACGTCGCCGAACACGCCAAGGCACTTGACAGAGCGGCTGAGCTGGCCGGATACAACCAACTCCGCCGGGAACAGGCCGTTCGCCGAGAACGGGGTGATCGCCGCCAGCTCGGGATCGGGATCGGCTCGTACGTCGAAGTCACCGCCATCGCCAACTCCGAATGGGGCTCGGTGACCATCGAAGACAACGGCACGTTCGTGGTGAGGGTAGGCACATCTGGCACCGGCCAAGGCCACGAGACCGCGTTCGCTCAAATAGTCGCCGCCCATTTCAAGATCCCGCTCACCAAAGTCCGGCTGGTCCAGAGTGACAGCAAGGAAATTCCCAGGGCGGATGGAACCGGAGGCTCCCGATCGCTCCAAGTCGGCGGCTCGGTGGTGCTCGGCGCATCTGAGGGCCTGCTCGAAAAGTCTCGTCAGATCGTGGCCCATCTCAAGGAGGCGAACATCGAGGACATCGTCGTCTTCGAAGGTGGCAAGATCGGCATCGTCGGAGTGCCAGATTCAGCGATGAGCTGGGCAGAGCTTGCTTCGGCTGTAATCAGTCCAACAGTCGATCTGCCTGAGGGCCTCGGGGACCTCAGCTACGAGGACTCCTTCGAGCAGCCGGATCCGAGCTTTCCCTTCGGCACTCATATCTCGGTGGTCGAGGTCGACATCGAATCTGGAGAGGTCAAGGTGCTCCGCCACATCGCCGTTGACGATTGCGGGCGCATTTTCAACCGCCTCCTGGTAGACGGCCAGGTGCACGGCGGGGTCGCCCAGGGCATGGGTCAGGTGCTCACTGAACATTTCCGGTACGACGATGACGCCAACCCGCTGTCTGGAAACCTGCTGTCCTATCTGATCCCCACCGCTCCGATGCTGCCGTCGTTCGAGGTCGACCACACGCAAACACCGACACCGCTCAACCCCCTCGGCGCCAAGGGCATCGGTGAGTCTGGCACCATCGGCTCAGGAGCAGCTCTTCACAACGCGGTGATCGACGCGGTCGCCCACCTCGGCGTGAACCACATCGACATGCCGACCACCCCAGGCGCGGTATGGCAAGCGATCAAGGAGGCGACCACCGCAAGCTAGTGCCCGGCTGGCCGTAGACCCAATGCCCGTTCTGTGGCATAATTGTGGCATGGCAAGAGTTCGTGTCAGCACCACGGTTGACGAAAACCTCCTGGCGACAGCTCGAGAGCTGCGCTCTGGTCTCAACGACGCCGCGTTGCTTGACGAGGCCCTGGCGGCCCTACAGGCGAAACATCGGGCGGCCGAGATCGACAAGAGCTATGCAGCGTACGATCTGCATCCTCTCGATGAGCCGGACGAGTGGGGTGACCTGGCCTCGTTCCGCAGGGCGGCCGCGGCTACGTGACCGACATTCCGTCTCGAGGTGAGCTGTGGTGGTGTGAGCTCCCGGAAGTCTCCGCCCGCCCAGTCGTCGTCCTCTCCCGTGACGCAGCAATTCCTCGGATGCGGCGAACACTCGTCGCCCCGTGTACGACCACGGTCCGAGGTCTGGCGAGCGAGGTTGTGCTCGAACCGGGTGACGACCCGATCCCGAAGCTGTCGGCAGTGAACCTCGACTCGGTCGAGAGCGTCTCGATCGCCGCGCTCGTCAGATCGGAAGAGCGTCGTGTAGGGAAAGAGTGTAGATCTCGGTGGTCGCCGTATCATTAAAAAAAAAAAAGTAACAGGACATCCAGAGGCGAGTGTACTGCGAAATGCACTACACATCTGCCACCCACTCAAGACCC
>CALCCX010000008.1 GCA_937900165.1 uncultured Acidimicrobiia bacterium
TTTTTTTTTTTCAAGCAGAAGACGGCATACGAGATGTATCAGTGTGACTGAAGTTCAGACGTGTGCTCTTCCGATCTAATGGGTCGGCGGTTTCGGCTTCGCTCACCATCTCGATGTCCGATTCGCCGAGTTGATCGGTTGCGGCTTTCAGTGCGGCCAAGTCTTGTTCCGGTGACTCTCCATCTGTACCTGCTCGCACGTTGCCGAAGATCGGAGTGTCCTCAACGGCCCATGACGGAAGCTCGTCTGGGAGCTCTTCGACCGGTCCCACCTGGCCTTCATCCCCGAAAACCGACTCGGCTTCGACCGCCATGCTCGACAACGTATGGCCGCCGGGATCCTCAGGCTTGTCTTCGGGCTCGGTCAGGCGACTATCAGAATCTGCGGTTTCATCTTCGACTCCATCTTCAGCAGTCCCTAGCCCTTCAACACTGTCTTGACCAGTTGCCGGCTCGTCGCGGTCGGCAACGGTCTCGTCACCCCAATAGTTCATGCCGGCGGGTCCTTCTTGGATGGCGGGTTCATCCGGTTCAGGTGTGACGCCGCCGTCGTTCCATGCGCTCACCTTCTGGCTCAGTTCGTCGAGAGCCGCCGTGTCGGTTGATTCGTCGACCGGCACAGGAATGGCGGACGCCAGTTCATCAGCCAACGCGTCTAGATCCGGGTTTTCGGCCTCCGCTTCATGCTCGACGAACAAATCGGCCGAGCCGCCGAGGTCGGAGTCGACGTCTTGCAGTTCAACCTCGTCGTCGCCTTCCAGCGAGCCAAGCGTGGCAACGGCCTCCTGGAGGTCGTCAACTCCGGTCTGCTCCGGCTCGACCAAGACCGGTGGTGAGTCCGGGCCATCAACGACAGGGAGATCTGGAACGTCAGACGCTTCGATCGAAATGGGCTCGGCATCCTCTGAAAAAGTGTCGCCTAGGTCGATGATTCCCTCGGACGGCGGCTCCGAGCCGTCTGGCACAGATGTGACTTCGGAGCCCTGGTCTGATCCGGGGTCCTGGAACTCATCGGGATCGGAAACGGCCGCGCCGTCTGGCTCGTCATCCGTCGGGGCCTCCTCGGGGGAGGAGACAGCATCTTGGCCTTTGTCCTCGTCCGAGGGAAGGCCCCAAGGGTCGGCGCTACTGAACTTAGATTCGGTCACCACGAGTCCTGTTATCGGTTGAGGACCGACAATACAAGAGGAGCTTTCTTGTGCCTACTACCGTCGCAAGATGCGGCTGTCGGTTGTCACACTCTTTCCCAAGTTTTTTGTCGGACCTCTCGAGACATCGATCGTAGCGCGCGCCGTCGAGGCGGGACTCGTGGAGATCGAAATTATCGATCTGCGTACGTTCGGGTTGGGAAATCACCGCCAAGTCGACGATGCGCCGTTCGGCGGAGGACCCGGCATGGTGCTGATGCCGGAGCCGCTGGCCGCTGCTCTGGAACCCCTGAGTGCCAGTCACCGCGTCATCATGACTCCGCAAGGCCGGCCAATGGACCAATCGACCCTCGACAGATGGGCCGACCAAGAACACGTCACCTTCGTATGTGGTCGATACGAGGGCGTTGATGAGAGGATCGTCGAACACTATGTGGATGAGGAAGCCTCGCTTGGAGATTTTGTGCTGGCTGGGGGTGAGGTAGCAGCCGCTGCGGCCATCGAAGGCATCGCCAGGCTCCTGCCGGGAGCGCTTGGGAATCCGAATTCGTCACAGACCGAGTCGTTCAGGGATGGACTCCTTGAAGAGCCGCAGTACACCAGGCCGTCGGTATTCAGAGATTGGGTGGTGCCAGAGGTTTTGCTGTCAGGCGATCACGGTCGGATCGCCCAATGGCGTGAGGCCAAACGCATCGAACGCACCGAGGATCGACGGCCTGATCTCTATGAGGCGTGGCGGCTTGATCAGGATGAGCCGCCGGACAGAGATTCGTAAGCCTCCTGGGGGGAGGGTAAGCTGCAGGGATGCCGGGTCATCCGACCCGGCTGAGTCATGTTATAGGAAGGCGGTCTGAGAACGGCCCCGGCCTGTAAGGCTTGATGACGGTCCGGATTGCCGCCCGCGTCATCAAACTGATCGCATCGGGACCACTGGAGTCTGCCATGAACAGTATTGACCTAGTCGAAAGTGCGTTTATTCGCGACGACCTGCCCGAGTTTGCAGGTGGAGACACGATCAAGGTCCACGTCAGAGTGGTTGAGGGTGGCAGAGAGCGGATCCAGATCTTCGAAGGTGTTGTAATCGCCAGAGACGGGGGCGGGGCTCGGGCAACGTTCACAGTTCGCAAGATCAGTTTCGGAGTCGGCGTCGAAAGGGTGTTCCCCCTCTTCGCTCCGATCATCCAACAGATCGAGGTTGTCAGACGAGGCTCGGTGCGGCGAGCCAAACTCTATTTTCTTCGAGATCGTGCTGGTAAGTCGGCCCGCATCAAGGAGCGTCGCTGAGTCGACGATATAGCGTGCTGGAGGGAGTGGAATGACAGACCTCACACCCACCGGGCCGCCGGACGACCCGGCTGACATCGAAGAGACGGGCAACGAAACCTTCGACGGTTTAGACCAGGATCCTGATCCGTTCACGAGCTTCGACACGTTTGCCGGTTCCGATGAATCAGAACCCCACGCCGGCGAGCCGACCAAGGAGGAGAACTCGTTCATAGGATTCTTGTTCGAGTTACCGATCCTGATCCTGGTAGCCCTGGTCGTGGCCGTCGTCATCAAGACGTTCCTCATCCAAGCCTTCTTTATCCCATCTGGCTCCATGATCCCAGCGCTCGCCGTTGATGATCGGGTGATGGTGAACAAACTCGCGTACGCTCTGGGTGAGCCTGCAACGGGGGACATCGTTGTATTTGATTCGCCCTTTGGTAGTGATGGGCCGGTTGAGTCGCTCCTCGACAAGGTCGTTCGCAATGTGTCCGAATCACTGGGCCTTCGGACTGCCACGGCCGAAGACGACCTGATCAAACGGGTGATTGCATCCGGCGGCGAAACCGTGGAGATCAGAGACAACCAGGTTTTGGTCAACGGGGCGGTGATCGCCGAGCCGTACCTTGCCGCCGGAGCCACCATGGGCGACATGGAGCTCACCGAGATCCCAGTGGGATCAGTCTGGGTCATGGGTGACAATCGATCCAGGTCGGTGGACAGTCGGCGATTCGGGACAATCGATTCAGATTCGATTGTCGGCAAGGCGTTCGTTCGAATGTGGCCATTCGATCGTTTCGGAGGTCTTTGACCAACTGTCTGAAGGGCCATCAATTGGTCATGTCAGGTCAAGAACCTGATACATGTCGAAGTTCGCCGTTATGATGCCGGCGACGCACTTCCTCTTTTGTTGTCCGAGGAGCATCGATGAGTGAGGAAAACCTCGACCGGTACGAGACCGAGGTAGAACTTCAGATCTACAAGGAGTACCGAGACGTGCTCCCGATGTTTCGTTATGTGGTCGAGACGGAGCGCCGCTTCTACCTCGCGAATTCTGTCGAGGTGGAGCGGAGAGGAGAAGCGGTGGCCCCCTATTTCGAGATCCAGCTCGGTGACGCCTGGGTTTGGGACATGTACCGGCCCGCCCGCTTCCTCCAGAAGGTGACCGTGACCACCTTCAAAGATTTCAACGTGGAAGAGCTAGAGCCGACAACGCTGCTCTGACATGGTTTCTGACATAGTTTCTGACATAGCCAATCATCGGCGTGCTGTCGGCTCGTTTGGCGAGCAGGTGGCTGCGCAGTTCCTGGAACGTCGAGGGTGCTTGGTCTTGGACCGCAACCTGAGAGTGGGTCGAGGAGAGATCGACCTGATCATTGAGGTAGGAGGCGCCAAGGTCGCGGTCGAAGTCAAGTCGGTGGTCGATTCCAAACTTGGCGAGGCAGCAGACGCATTCACAGTCACCAAGGCGAGCCAAGTCGCAGCGTTGGCAGAAGAGATCGGGATAGGCAGAGTGGACCTGATTACGGTCACCCTCGGACCCAAGGGCGTCGACATCGTTTGGACGCCAAGAGTCGTGTGATCTCCTCACTCTTGGATCCCGTCAGTCTGGGACGCCTGAGGACGGGCGCAGGCGGGTCTCGTTTTGCCAGCAGCCCTGGTGCCAGTGACGCCTCAACTCCGGCTGATCGTCAGGGATCACCAACAAGTGGAAGGTTCCTTTAGGGATCACTCCCTGGCACCCCGGACACCGGTACGCCTTCAAGGCGCTCGTTGGTTGAACCACGGTCACGGTCTCGGTCAACCCCCGAAAATCGCCCATGCCACCAACACTCCTGTCGCGGTTAGTGCACCGAGCAACATGCCGATGTCGAGAGGGGACGGCTTGTGTTCCCGAAACGGATTGAGTCCCATGCCCCAACAATAGAGAGCCAAGTCGCCGGGCAGGCCCCGCCTACTCCACCGGCGGCGGGTGGCTGATGGCGATCGCGTCCCGTAGATAAACCTTCCAGGTACTCCCGACGAGTGACGTTATGTGGGGAGCTAGTCGGAACCAGGTACGAACACAGGAAATCTGCATGATGTTCTTCCTCTCGTCCTCCATCCTGCAGAGGGTGGTCGGATCTGGTTCCAACCCCCGCTCCGCCAACCAGTCGACCGCGTGCCCAGCATGCGGTCGACTGACGCAGACCCTCGCCAGGTCAGGCTCGAGCGCTGGGTCTCCCAGGTGTTGTGATCTAGCCTGCCTGACATGTTTGAGATTGAAGACCACGGCCGAATCAGATGGCTGACCATCGATCGGCCGGAAGCCAAGAACGCCATTCCCGGGGATGGTTGGGCAGAGCTTCGCGGGCATCTGGCGGAATTCGAGAAATCTGACTCGCGAGTACTCGTCTTACGTGGGGCAGGCGAGGACTTTTGTGCGGGAGCGGATCTCGGCAGGAGCGCAGGTGGACAAGGCGGTGGAACCTTTTACCAAAGCATGAAAGTCGTGGCCGATTGCGCCATGACCCTGCACCGTCTGACCAAGCCTTCGATCGCCGCGGTTGACGGGTACGCGGTGGGGGCCGGAATGAATTTGGCGCTCGGCTGCGATGTTGTGGTTGCCACGAGTCGCGCCCGGTTCTCGGAGATATTTGTAAAGAGAGGACTTACGGTAGATTTTGGAGGGACCTGGCAGTTGCCACGCCATGTCGGCCTCCAGCGGGCCAAGGAGATGGCGCTGAGCGGAAGAATGGTCGGTGCGGCCGAGGCCGTGCAGATCGGTCTCGCCATCAACGCCGTCGAGCCGGATGAGCTCTTGGAGCGTGTAGGCGAACTTGCCAACTCGTTTGCCGATCAGGCGCCGGTTGGTCAGATGTTCGCCAAGCAGGGAATCGACGTCGCTCATGAGTCGAGCTTCGCCGAGGCGCTTGCTCGAGAGGCAACCGCCCAGACTGTTTGCATCGGAAGCCAAGACGCCTCCGAAGGGGTCGCAGCCTTCCTCGAGAAGCGGGCCCCCCGCTTCGAAGGACGCTGAAGTGGAAGTCAACGGCAAGGTAGCGGTCGTCACAGGTGGGGCTAATGGCATCGGTAGAGCCATCTGCGAGAAACTTTCGGAGGCGGGCGCCAAAGTGGCGGTCGCAGACATCGACGAATCAGCCGCCGCCTCAACGGCAGACCTGGTCGGAGGAATGTGGCGACGAGTGGACGTGTCGGTCGAATCAGACGTGATGGCTCTGGTGGCCGACTCCGAGGATGAGCTCGGGCCGGTCGATCTTTTCTTTGCCAACGCTGGAATCGCCATGGAGGGAGACCCTTGGACCAGTGACGGCGAATGGCAACGGATCTGGGAGACCAACACGATGTCTCATGTATATACAGCCCGAGCCGTCTTGCCAGGCATGCTCGAGCGTGGATCCGGCTACCTGGTCCATACATCCTCGGCCGCCGGCCTGTTGAACCAGCTTGGCTCTGCGCCCTATGCCGTCACCAAACATGCGGTGGTCGCTTTCGCCGAGTGGTTGTCCATCACGTATGGCGACCGTGGCCTCAAGGTGTCGGTTATTGCACCCCAGGCGGTCCGGACTGCGATGACTGATGCGCTGGTGGCTGGGCCTCAATCCGTTGCCGCTATCGACGGGATGATGGAACCGGATGAGGTGGCCGACATAGTGCTGGAAGGGGTGAGGGCCGAGCGATTCCTGATCCTGCCCCATCAAGAAGTCGCCGAATACATAGTCCGCAAAGCCACAGACTACGACCGCTGGCTAGCCGGTATGCGCCGCCTCCAAGCCCGCCTGAGCGAAGAAAATCCGGTTCCTTAGGCTCTAGCACGGATATATCCCCACTAGAGCCGAAAGTTCGCCTCTAGCGGGCCTTGTGGCGGACGGCCCTCTTCTTTCTGTCCGACCCTTGCCGTACGGTGGTCTCATGTTTGCAGCGACCACCTCGGTGGCGCTGGTGGGGGTCGAGGCGCGGCCTGTCAGTGTCGAAGCACATGTTGGCGGTGGGGAGAAAGGCCGGTTTCAGATCGTCGGCCTGCCGGACACCGCGGTCAGGGAGGCCAAGGACCGGGTGCTCTCGGCGATGGCCGTTTCCGGGTACCGGTTTCCGATGGGCCGGGTGACCGTCAACCTGGCACCGGCCGACCTCCCCAAGAGTGGTTCTGCCTATGACTTGCCGATCGCGTTGGCGGTGTTGGCTGCGGCCGGCATCATCGATTTTGGCGCGTCGCAGGTGGTGGCATTGGGTGAGTTGGCTCTTGATGGTTCGGTCCGGCCGGCCCGGGGTGGGCTGGGGGCGGCGATGGTGGCCAAGGCGGCCAATCGACTGTGTTTACTTCCGCCGCCGTCCGCGGCAGAGGCCAGCTTGGTGAACGGAACAGAGTTGCGAACCGTTTCGAATCTTGGCCAGGCTGTCGCGGCGGCTCTGGGTGAATCAACCGAGTGTCGTATTCCTTCAATCGAACCGGAGTCCTGGCATGTCGAGGAGCTCGGGGAAGTGCGCGGCCAACCACTCGCCAGGCGAGCCATTGAGGTGGCTGCGGCCGGTGGTCATCATCTGTTGATGACCGGCCCTCCCGGCTCCGGCAAAACGATGCTGGCCAAGTGCCTGCCCGGCCTGCTTCCACCCCTGGATGCCGATCGAGCCCTTCAAGTAGCCCAGGTGTGGTCGGCGGCCGGCCGGGCCCGTCCACCGCTCGGCACGGCACCGATCCGGGCACCCCACCACACTGCGAGTTCTGCGGCGCTGGTCGGCGGTGGTTCCGGGCTCCCGGTTCCCGGTGAGATCAGCCTGGCACATGGGGGAGTTCTGTTCCTCGACGAACTCGGCGAGTTCCCGCCCACAATGCTCGACGCGCTCCGCCAGCCACTCGAGGATGGATCGATCGTCATCGCCCGCAAGGGGGTGAGCGTTCAGTTTCCTGCCTCGTTCCAACTGGTGGCCGCCACCAATCCGTGCCCGTGCGGCTACGCGGGCGACTCGCGCCTGGCCTGCACGTGCTCTGACCGAGGTATCGAACGCTACCGCCGGCGTCTGTCCGGTCCGCTGGTCGATCGTTTCGATGTGCGGGTCACCGTTCCCCGCCCAGAAGGAGCACAGTTGCTCGGTCCGGGCGGTGAGACGACCACCCAGGTCGCCCCTCGAGTCTCGGCCGCCCGCCAGGCCCAAGCCGCTCGGGGTTGCCTCAACCGCTCCCTGGGCCGGGCCAAGCTCGACAAGATCCCGATGGCCGACGGTGCTCGGCGTCTTTTGGAAACCGCGCTGGAGGCCGATCGCCTGAGTGGGCGGGGGTACGACAGGGTCAGACGGGTGGCGGTGTCGATCGCCGACCTGGCCGGTGTCGAGGAGATCGCCGAGGCTCATGTCGGTGAGGCACTCACGTTGCGAGATGGGCCGTGAGGGACGACTGGCTCCGCCTTGCCCACGTCGGCATGCACCCTGACCGGCTGCGGGGGCTTCTCGCCGACTGCTCCTCGCCGGCCTCGGTCCTGGCGGCGATCGAATCAGGCAGGGTGCAGGTGCCCGATGCGGCTCGGGCGGCGGCGGCCGTCGCCGCCTCAGCTAGGCGCACCTGGTTGCAGGCAGCCGGTGTGCGATTCATCGTGCGCGGCGATGGTGACTATCCGACTCGCTTGGACGAGGTGGAAGATCGCCCGCCGTTCCTGTTCGTGAAAGGAACGGTGCCGGCAGCGACAGGTGTGGCGATCGTAGGCACGAGACGATGTACCCGATACGGGCGCGATCTGGCGGAGGCGTTCGGTGCGGCTGTGAGTCAGGCCGGTTGGTCGGTGGTGAGTGGCTTGGCCAGGGGAATCGATGGGGCTGCTCATCGTGGGTCGCTTCGGGGGCCGGGCCCTGGGGTGGCGGTGCTCGGATGTGGAATCGATCGCTGGTATCCGACGTCGCACGCCGGGCTCGGTCAGGCGCTGCTGGACAGAGGAGGAGCGGTCATGTCGGAGTATCCGCCAGGAACAACCCCGACCGGCTGGCGTTTCCCGCCTCGCAATCGCATCATCTCTGGCTTGGCCGCTGTCGTGGTGATCGTCGAAGCCGGGGTCAGGGGCGGGGCGCTGATCACTGCCAACCGAGCCCTGGATCACGACCGTCTGATCCTGGCCGTGCCAGGCGACGTGACCAGGCCGTCATCCGAGGGGTGCAATCTGCTGATCCGCGATGGGGCGATTCCCGTTCTAGGACCAGACGACCTAATCGAGTCGCTGAGCCTCATCATCGGCCAACCACCCGGCCCGAGGAGCGCGAGCGGATCGGCGACGGATGCGGACCTCGACCTGCCTGTCACCGGAATCACCATCGACGAGCTGGCGGCGGCCCAAGGTATCGAGGTATCCGAACTCCTGGCCGAACTCGGGCGTCACGTCGCGGACGGTTCGGTCGAGCTCAGGGACGGGCGGGCGTACCCGGCCCACCGCACCGCGTAGCGCGGCGCCCGTCGTGGCGGAAAGCGGATGGCGGAAAGCGGATGGCGGATAGCGCTCTTATTGAGCTGTGATGACCTTGCGCATTCGCCAGGTGGCGAGGGCGAGCAGGACGATGGCGAAGATGGCCAACACCCCGAGCTGGGGCCCGATATCGGTGATGGTTCCGTTTCGGCGGAACAGCTCGGCGAAGGCCTCATTGGCCCATGCATGTGGGGTGAATTTGGCGATTTGGCGCATTGTGTCGCTGAACAGTTCGATCGGCAGCATGCTGCCGCCGATTGCCGCCAACCCAAGGCCGGCGATCACTCCGACAGATCCGGCTTGCTGATCGTTTTTGAACAAAGTGCCGAATAGCAACGCGGCGCCGGCACCGACCGCCGAAAAGGCCAGGATGATCGATGCGGCACCGAGCGGGTCGCCCCAGCTCACACCGAACAACAACGCCGTGGCAGCAACGATATAAAGACCCTGCACCAGGACCACCATGAAGCGACCAAGGGCTTCGCCGGCAACGATCGTGGCGGGGCTGGTCGGAGTACTCATCATGCGGCGGGTCACCCCGAGTTGGCGGCTTTGGATGATGGCCGCACTACCTGCCAATCCGGTGAGGAACATGAACAGTACAAGCTGGCTCGACGCGCCGACATCGAAACGGCCGGTGACTCCTTCGAAAAGGGAATCACCGGTGGTGCTGGATTCGATTGTGATCGTATCGGTTCCGCCATTGAGTCGAGCAGCGGTTGCCGCTGCGGCGGTGGGGTCAGCACCCCGATCTGTTGCGAACCGGGCTGCCGCAGCTTCGCTGGTTGCAGTCGCGACGGCCTGATCGACGATGGCCCTCATCTGTGGTCCGAAGCCGTCAGGCCTACTGACGAACCCGACGCTGATGTTCTCCCCGTCGGCGATCTGGGCGGAGGCGTTTTCCGGGATGGCAACGCCGGCAGAGACAGTGTTCCTCTCGACTGCCAGGAGGAGGGCTGCCTCGGTATCGAAGCGGATCGCCCGAATGCGATCCCCAGACTCGAGGTTGTCAAGGATGGCATTCGCGACCGGGTCGCCATCGGACATTGACACTCCTAGGCGTCGTGATGTTTCTCCACCGAACTGCGCACCGATGAGCAGCACTATGCCAAGCGGCAGGATGAACACAAAAAAGATGTTCGCCCTGTCGCGGAGGAACCGAGAGAGGTTGGATCGTGCGATGGTCAAGATCTTCACGCCGAAACCACCTTTCGGGCGACAGAGACAGCAGCCACACCGAATCCGAGCGCGATCAACAAGAGCACCCCGACCGCCGGCAACGTGTCGACGATGTTGCCACCGCCCAGGTCTGCCAGTCCGCGCAGGAACCATGCATTCGGAGTCAGGAAGCGGAGTTGCCCGAGAAATGAGGTCGGGTCCCCGATTGGGACGAAGGTCCCGCCCAGCATCCCCAGGGTCACCGCCACGATCCCCTGGAGATTGCCGGATTGCTCTGTGGTCTTGGCCAGTCCTCCGACAAAGGACATCAGGGCGACCACGGCCAGGACGGCAGCGAATATCAGGAGAAGCACTCCGGCCGGGTCTCCCCAATTTGCTCCCATCAGCAACGTCGAGGCGACAACCAACGTGACCATCGCTACCAGTCCGATCAGGACGCTGCTCAATGCCTTGCCACCGATGATCGATGATCGGCGGATAGGGGCGGCGATCAGTCTCGTCATCGTGCCGTCGCGACGCTCCTCGAGCATCGAGGTTACGCCCAACCCTGCAACGAAGAACATGAAGAAGATCGACAATCCGGCGACAAAAAAGGTGGCCGAATCGAGTAGGCGTATCCCGGCGTCGATGCCGACCAGCGCGGCCACCGGCGGCTGAGCGCCTGCCTCTGCGGCCGCGGACGCGATCTCGTCCGGCCCGATCACACCTGTCTCAACGGCAGTGAGGGCGGCGTCGGTGGCTGCGGCCAATCCGCTCGCGAACCGCTCCGCTATGGAGGCGGCGACTCCGGCACTGGTCGGTGTATCGACATTGCCAACCACCTCGATGTTGGCCGGTAGGCCGGTCGTGATGTTCGCCGAGAGGTCGGATGGGAGGATGAACAAGGAGTCGATGGTGCCGTCTTCCACTGCTGCGCGGGCGTCTGGCTCGATGTCGAAGGGCTGGACAGCTATCAACCCGTCCGCTTCGATGGCTTCCAGCACTTCGGTGAACGCCTGGGAGACCGGGCCGTCGTCTCGGTCGACGATCCCGTAGTCGAACTGAACCGACTGTCCGATGTCGTTGCCGCCGCCCCCGAAGACGAGGTTGAAGATGAAGGCCAGAGCCAGGGGGGCGACGAAGGCGATGACGAAGACCGATCGGTCGCGTGATCGCAGAGCCAGGTCTTTGCGAGCGATAATCCAGGCAATCCGCATCTCAGTCCCGCAACGCTTTGCCGGTCAAATGCAGGAAGGCCGCCTCGAGATCGGGTTCCTCGACTGCGACAGAGGACACAGACGCTCCGGTGTTCGTCACGGTCTCCAGTGCCTTGGCGAGCAGCTCACTGGCATCTCGCACGAGGAGGGTTATCTGTCCGTCACTTGCTCCGGCCTCCTCCACACCCGACATACCGCGGAGGTCGGTGACCGCTGACTCGAGCGGCCCATTGGCCGTTATGGAGATGCGGTCGCGTTCACCGACCATCTGGACGAGCTGACGTCTGGTTCCCTCCGCCTTGATCTCGCCCTGGTCGATGATGCCGACCCGGGTGGCGAGGCGTTCGGCCTCCTCCATGTAGTGGGTCGTGTAGAGCACCGCAATGCCGTCCGAGGACAGAGCCTCGACGCTTTCCAGGATCGCGTTGCGTGACTGGGGGTCGACTCCGACGGTTGGCTCGTCGAGGATTAGCAGTCGCGGTTGGTGGAGGAGGCCGATGCCGATATTGAGGCGCCGCTTCATGCCTCCCGAGAATTCACCGGCGCGATCGTCCGCTCGGTCCGTCAAGCCGATCACTTCCAGCACCTTGGCAACCCGATCCTTGAGTTGCTGCCCGCTGATTTCGTACAGCCGGGCAAAGAACGTGAGGTTTTCCCGAGCGGTCAGGTCCGGGTAGATGGCCAGATCCTGGGGGACCAATCCGATTTTGCGACGAGGGTCGAGGGTGCGCACAGTCATCGGCTCGCCTTCGATGAGGACTTGCCCACCGTCGCGTTCCAGCAGGCCACCGACCATGGCGATCGTAGTGGTTTTGCCTGCACCATTGGGTCCGAGCAGTCCGTAGGTCTCGCCGGGGTCGATATGGAACGACACCCCGCGCACCGCATGCAGGTCGCCGAACCGCTTGTCGAGGTCAGTCGCTTCGAGTACCGGCCGATCGGTCACTTGGTCCCTGCCTTTGTCTGGTCGATGATTTCTTGGAGCGCGACAAGATGGTTATTGAATCCCGACCGTCCCGTGCTGGTCGCTCTCACCCAAGTCCGAGGGCGGCGGCCTTCGAAGGTCTTTGTGACCGCTACAAACCCGGCCTCTGCCAACACCTGGAGGTGGCGGCTCAGGTTGCCGTCTGTGAGGCCGAGGCGTTCTTTCAGGAACTGAAAGTCGGCGCGGTCGGCTTCGGTAAGCACGGCCAGGATGCCGAAACGAACCCTTTGATGAATGACATCGTCCAGGCGCCTGGTGGGATGCTCGGCAGAAGTGCTGATCACCGAGCGGTTCCCATCGAGCGGATGCCAACGGCGACGCCGACCATGGTCGCCGCGTAGACAAGACCGGCGACGACGTAGAGCGTGAGAGTGTCCGGGACGATCGGGCCGGACAAGCCGATGGCGATCGCCAAGGCGGCGAACAGGGCCGCGATTGTCGGTTGATGATCTAGCCAGGCGAAAGCGACGAAGCCGAACCCAAAAACTACCCAGATGACCACTACGACCGTGCGGCCGGGGAGCAAGGCGCTGGATGCGAAGTTGATGACGGTGATGGCCCCGCCGACCCACCAGTAGGGGCGGGGGTCACGCTGGACGCCAGTTCGCTGATCCTCGCGGGCGCAGACGACGATGGTGGCAACGATTCCGAGTGGGGCTGCGATGAGCCAGTACCAGGCGAAGACATGAGTGAACGCCGAGAGCGACGCTCCGCCGCAGACAATCGCCCACACGATGTACCACTGCCAGCCGTGGGCATCCAATTCCCGTCTGGCAACTGCCCGCATATCCCTCGCATCGGACACCATTGAGTGCGCCTCGTCGAGATCGACGTGTGAGTACCTCGAGCTTTCCATCCGAGAGGACTTTACAACACAAAGTGCCAGTTTCCCAAAACCTGTTCGCTCTCAGACAAAAGGGACGGCGAGGCCGCACCAGGGCGAATCCCAAGCAAGCTTGGGTTGCGGCCCCGCCGTTGGAATAAGATTCTATCTTGCCTTTATTCCGACACCGCGTCGAAGCGATTGTCCCCTCAGATTCGGGGTTGTGCGGCAGAATGAGGGAATGCTTCCTCCACTTCCTGAATGGGCGAGAGAGCCGGTCGAGAGCTACCTCGAACGACTCACATCTCAGCGCGGGCTTTCGGTCCATTCAATCGATGCGTACCGGCGCGACCTCAGCCAGTTCTTCGATTTCGTCGATCGGAATGGCGTTGAGGCGATCGATCGAGTGGATCGCCGTGTTCTGAGGCGCTACTTGGGGTTCCTCGATACACGTGGATACGCGCGGAGATCAGTAGCCCGCAAGGCCTCTGCCGCTAGAGCCTTTTATCGTGATGCCGCCAAGCGTGGTTTGGTCGCTGCAAATCCCGCAGACGGCCTGGCCAGGCCAAGGCTCCCCAGGTCACTTCCTCACGCCCTCCCGTCTGGTGCCCTGGCTGCACCGCCTGACGCCATCGACGGCGCCGCCGCCGTCAGTCCTCGTCATCGCCCACGTGTCCGTCCGCTGTCCGCCACCGCCCTCCTTGTTCGCGC
>CALCCX010000009.1 GCA_937900165.1 uncultured Acidimicrobiia bacterium
AAGGCAAGCCGATCGACGCCTTGACCGACGCCGACAACCGGGAGTTGGACGAAGCGATTGTGAGGCTTTACAAGGGCAAGAAACCGGGCAACCACATGGGCAACTTCTTCGCCTGCGTGGAGGATCGCAGCACGCCGATTTCCGACGTCGCCACGCACCATCGAACGATGACTTCGTGTCACCTCTGCAACATTACCCTGATGCTGGGCCGCGACCTGAAGTGGGATCCGGACCGCGAGCAGTTCATCGGCGACGAGCAGGCTACCGCGCTCATGTCGCGGGCGCGGCGGGCACCGTACCTCATGGAAGCCTGATGGGCGGTGTCACGATTTGTCGGCCACCGGCTGTTCCGCCACGGCGGTGCCCTGCGGGTCGACCGGCGCGGATCGAGCAACCGGGCCCCGAACGGACAAATACCGGCGCAGCGAAAAGAAGCTCGGCAACTCGGTCTTCTTCGTACCTTTGCTCAGCGCGCGGAGTTCCAGTGCCGCGCGCTCCTGGCTGATCCGTTCGTGGCAGAGGTCGCGGTAGATCAGATCCGCTTTGCGGCGGCGGCGCACGGCTTCGGTCAGGTCCTGGCAATCCCTGAAGAAGCGCCCCAGCCTGGCCACGAGCCCGGTTGTCCTGGCGCCGCCAGTACGGGTCTGCTCGATCTCCTGCAGGGCCAGGTCGAGACGGGTTTCCACCAGATCCAATTCGGCCTGGAAGTCTTCGCGTTGGGCCGCCGGCAGGACCCTGGCCCGGCGGATCGTGTCGCGCACCTCTTGCCCGCAGAGCTGGCCGAACTCCTGGAAAGTGGCCAACGTCTGCAGGCCGCTCCGTGCGGTGGCCAGGTCGGCATCGAGCAGCATACCACACGCCGCGTGGCATTCTCGCCACGCCTGCCAGCGATAGACCAGGTCCAGGCCCGAGCCCTTGATGTTCTGCATGCCCATGATGCGGTTGAAGAATCCGGGCGGCGTCTCTTCGCAAATGCGATGCATGATCTGCTCACCCGATAGGTCGCCGCTGTCAAGGACAACGATCTTGCGTTCCAGCCATTCGCGCAGGACCGCCCGCGCGGCGGCGTTCACTTCGTCGCGCTCGGCTGCCGGTGCCGACTCGATGCGGGACACCATACGCTGGTATTCGTCGCAGCCGCGGAGCTGGCGGTCGAGGTGCGTTTTGAGGCCGGCGGTCAGGGCCGGATCGAGGCCGAGCTGGTTGAGGCGGTCGGCGAGCGCTGCCGGCTGCTGCCACAGATCTTCCAGTTCGTGCCGGGCAGTGCCGGCCAACCCGTCGGGCAGGGCGGTGGCGACGCCGTCGAGCATGACCGCCAGTTCCCTCCGGGTCTGGCTCGCGTCGAGCACCTGCCGCAGGCGTTGGGCGAACTGTCGAAACGCGCCCGCCGCCTGCTCGACGGAGCCGTCTCGGCGCCAGATGGTCAGATCGCGCGTGTATTGTTCGCGTGCCTGGCGCAGGAATCCCTGCATGCCCTCGAGGTTAGTGCCAATCAGGAAATGGCGATCGACGGAAATGTCCTTGACGAGAATATCGGCGAACACGCGCGAACGGGGCACCCGGTCGGCGCGATTGTTCACCACCGTCGTAATCCACACGCCCGGCTCGGCGGCGGGATCGTGCCGATCGAACTCCAATCCAAGAACGGAACCGTGGTCTTCGAGACCGATGAGAACCCACGGCCTGGATCGACGATTGAAACTCTTGCGAAGCTGACCCCCGTTCAGCCGGACGGAGTCATCACTGCCGGCAACGCGGCAAGCATCAACGACGGGGCTGCTGCGGCGATCGTGGCGAGCGCAGACGCTTTCACCCGGCACAACCTAGAACCGTTGGCCCGCATCGTCACCGAAGGCACAGCCATGGTTGGCTGCGATCCGAACCTGATGGGCTATTCGTGCGTGGACGCTCTCAACTCTGCGCTCGACGGGGCCGGTAGGACCGTGGATGATCTAGACCTGATCGAATGCAACGAAGGTTTCGCAGTGCAGCTGCTCGCCTGCGAAGAGATGGGCGGATGGGACCGCGAGCGGTTGAACGTCGATGGGGGCTCGGTCGGCCTCGGACATCCGGTCGGCATGTCAGGCCTGCGGATCTCGATTCACCTCGCCAAGGCCTTAAAACAACGCGACCTCAAACTCGGCGGCGCAACCATCCCCGCCGGCTCAGGCCTAGGCACCGCAATTCTCTTGGAATCGGTCTAGGTCTGTCGCCCTCGACGTGGCCAGCCGAGTCGTTCTCGTCGCCATTGTTGCCGAGTGTACCCGACCCATGTCCAGGTCATGGTAGCCGAATTCGTGCCACCGCTGGTGAGCGTGTTCGAAGGTGAGGCCAACCAATGATCAACGCCCTGGCGGCACTGTACGCTGAGGGTCAGTCCGTCACAGCGACTCCGAGGCCAAGGGTGATCGCCGCCGCAGCGAGGTCGGCGTCGCCCGTGACGAGCACCAGGTCGTCGCCTGATACGGACAGGGCCGCCGCGAGATGGACGGCGTCGTACCCGCGCAGGGAATGTTCCCGGGCGAGGCCGTCAGCCGCTCGGACGAGGGCCTTGGTGACCTCAACGTGGTCCACATAATGGAGAAGTGACTCGAGTTGAGCGACTGCGCTTGTGAGCTGGTGGCCATTTATACGGCCCATGCGCTCGGCCCGACCAAGCGCGGCTCCGGCCTCCGCGTGCAGGAGACGGACGCTGAGGACACGACCCGAATCGTTCCACAAGCGCTCGCACTGCGGCGAACTCGGCTCCTCGATGATGAGCGGGATGATCGCCGATGTGTCGAAATAGGCGATCACTGCCGCTGCTCGGCCACCAAATCACTCACCGTGCCCTTGGCCCTGATCCGATCGCCAGAACGCGGCTGTTTGGGGCTCTGGGCTGGGGTGACCAGACCATCGGCGATCAGTCGATCGAGCGGGCGTTGCCCAATCGGAACGAGCCGGGCCACGGCCTTCCCGTGATCGGTCACGGTGACCTCTTCGCCCTCTCGAACCGCACTGAGATAACGGCTCAGATGGTCGCGCAGTTCGCGGACACCTACTTCCATAGTCGCCATTATGGCGCTTTTTCGCATATAAATCTAGCCACATTTGGATGCTCGATTGACCGTCCATCGAGCGGGCTACATAGGCCCTCTACGGATGTCTGGGCTCAGATATCCCTCTTCCCGAAAGTGCCGGACCCCAAGATGGTGGGTCGGGAGGGCCTCTCACGTCGCCCGATGCCACGCGTAGAGTTCCGAGGACGTTCGGCCCTACTGAGCAACAGGCTTGTCACATACGGTCGAATTTGGAACGGTACTGCGCCGGCCGCTTGGTCTTGGATGCGCTCAAAGCTACCGGCGCCATCTGCGAGCCTCTGACGAGCGCCAAAAGATCGGGGTCGGGCCGAAGGGAAGGCAGACATGAAGCGATTTGCGATCTCCATAGTGCTCGCAGCAGGCGTGACGCTGGCAACGTGGAAGATGGTTCAGGCGTGCGATCCTGTAGTGCGAGCAAGGTGCTCGGAGATGTGTGAGCGCATGTTCAGCCAGATGCCGGAGTCGTTTCCTCCGAACCGCATGATGGCGGATCTCGTCACCGTGAAGAAGCAGACCGCCTCGATCCTCGACCTGCTCGAGGATCGAACCAAGAGCCAAAGGTGTGTCCCCTAATGCGTGCCGCGCCCGCCGAAAGGCCGCACGCTCAGCAGGTGCTACCGCCCGTCCCCGGCTCCCGAGTCCGCACCTTTTTGCGCGGCCTCGTAGTTAGCAACCCAGGAATCGATCATAGGGAAGCAGAGTTGAACAGGGCTTGGCTATGGCTGTCTGTTCCGATTGCACTGCTGGGCGCTACCGCATCGTGGGTGGGCATCGTGATTGACAGTACATATGAGCGAGATGTCGAGAGCTTCGCAGTGCAGGCCGTGTCTCAGGACTATGTCACGCTGTTGGTTGCGGTGCCAGCCACCCTGTTACTCGGCTGGCTCGCCTCGCGGGGATCGTTGTCGGCACGTCTCATGTGGCACGGAGTGGTGTTCTACTTCGTGTACACCTACACCATTGCGTCGTTCATGGTCAGGTTCAATGACCTGTTCTTGGTCTATACATCCCTCCTCGCGTGCTCCATCTTTGCCCTGATCGGTGGCATTGCGAGTCTGGGCTGGCCCCTGAGACCTTCAAAGTTTGGGATGTCGTGGCCGCGGCGCAGTGTGGTCGGATTTCTGATCGTGATCGTTGCCACCTTCTTGCTCCTGTGGCTCTCCGACATCCTCCCTGCGATCGTGAACGGGGTCGAACCGGAGAGCCTCGCCGAGTCAGCGACCCCTACGAACGGCATCCAAGTACTCGACCTGTCTCTCCTGCTTCCGGGCAGTGCCCTTACCGCGTACTGGGTATGGAAGTCCGAATCGAGAGGCTACGTGTTCGCCACCGGGTTAGTCGCATACGTTGCACTGCTAAGCCTGGCACTGGTAGCGATGATCATCGGACTGTCCAGGGCAGACCTCGCAGCCGACACCGCCATCAGCGTCATCTTCATCGTTGTCGCCGGAGTCGCATCAGCGCTTCTTTTCGCCATCGTCCGATCGATGCCAAGGACGGCCATAAGGGCGTCGGACCAAACGACAGGCCTGTAACCGGCTGGGGCCAAGGTGCTGGGAACCGTGCGAAGTGGCCACCGAACCGATTGTGTCAGAGATCTACGGAATGGGAGAGGCGTTCTTCGCGGCACTGGAGGCCGATGCGGACCCATCATGGAGATGCCCGGGATTCCGTCCGTGCAGGGCAGAGTGAGGGTCCTGTCCGAAGCACGCCAACTTCACCGTAGCCAAGAGGGTGAGATCCTGGTGTGTGGGGCCATCTCACCCAACTGGACCCCGGCCTGCGGCAAGATCGCGGCGTGTGTCTGCGACCCGGCGGAAACCTCACTCACGCAGCCATCGTCAGCCGCGAATACCGCATCCCGACAGAAACCGGCTGTGCGGTGGCCACCCAGGCCCTCAAGGATGGCGACCTCATCGAAGTAGACGGCGACACCGGCACCGTCCGCATCCTGGAACGGGCCTAGAAACCCCGGTCGTGGTCCGCCCGGTCAGCGAGGGCGGTATGCGTCTCTGCGGTGTTGCACACGGTGGATCAGAACGATTTGGTCGTCATCGAAAATCTCGTAGATGATTCGGTAATCGCCACGTCGTGCGGACCAGAGACCGTCGAGTTCTCCAACCAACGGCTTGCCGAGCCGGTTTGGGTTGTCGGCGATCGGTCCGAAGATGGACTCCAGCGCCGCGTGCCGCATCTTTTCAGGGAGCCGGTTGAGATGGCGGAGACCTTCAGCCGTGATCTCGACCTCATACACGCAGCGTCCTCAGACGTGGTCCCGGAGACGAGAGCGCTTGCCCTGCTCAGCTTCGGTGCGCGAACGCCGCAGCGACTCCATGAGCTCATCATCCTTGAGGATGTCGAGGGTCTCTTCGAGGGAGTCGAGATCGTCAGGGCTCACCAGCACGAACGAGGGCCGTCCATTGCGGGTCACCAGAATGCGGTCGTGCTGGCCCTCAACCCGGTCGGCCAATTCGGATAGGTGTGCCTTGACTTCAGAGAACGGGAGTGTCTCAGTCATACCAACACATGATAGGTCAAAATATTGACCTACACAAGCCGTCGTGCGAACGGCCGCACCCATCCGGCGTGGGGAAACGGCGGCCGGCGGGTGGTGTAGCGGGTCAACTCTTGATCTTGACAACGCTAGCGAGGGCAGCCGGGCGGGGAACTCTTCGAGGGCCACCCTGCCCTCGAAGAGAGTGAGCGTCGCCATCGTGCCCGCCCGGTCCATCTGCGTCTAGGTTCTACTGCTGTAGTGATACGACGATTGTCGTCTTTTCTGCTGGCCGAACGGGACCGGTATCTGCGCCAGAGGGGTACACGGATACTCGGACGCCATAGGTCCCAAATCGAAACCCACTTCCACCTCCCACGTAGCGGCACAACTGCTCGCCGGACACATCCGTGGTCGTGATGTCGCTGTTGAGGCAGTCTCGCAGGCGGGGGAGGAGTTCTCCACACGCTTGCTCGGCGCTGTCATCCGTGACATAGAAGCGAGAGAGTTGGGGATCGTCTGATGCGAATACCGCCAGTGTCTCCCCCGTTTGCTCTTCGAATACGAGTTCGTAGCTTGGCGGTAGGTTGAGCAGCGATGCGTCGAGTCGCATCCTGGGCCACGGATTGACGAATACATCGACGGCCAGCACGACCAGCCAGATCACGAGCGCCAACGCGACACGCCCCAGGATTTTGCGGCGCCAGCTAGGCGGACCTTTCTCAGTCATCGAAGTCTTGTGGCTTGCATGAATAGTTGCTTCGGCTCTTCATGAGACCCGGTTGATCCAAAGGTGTTGAATAGCAGCGTCAGCTATCGGACACGGTGCCGGAGGTTGGTTACGTGTCCCAGGTGATTTGTAGTTGTTGGGGGCCTCGGAAGCTGAGGTTGGGGTATCGGGTCAGTTCTTGGTCTTCGACTACTCGTAGCGAGGAAAGGCGTTCGGTGAGTACTTCGAGGGCCACCTTGCCTTCGAGGCGGGCCAGGTTGGCTCCCAGGCAGAGGTGGATGCCTTTGCCGAACGAGATGTTCTTGCGAGCGTTTTCGCGGAACATGTCGTACACGTCCGGGTTCTCGAATTCGCTTCGCTGATGGTTGGCCGAACCGATGCTGAGGAAAACCTTAGTGCCGGCCGGAATGTCGATGCCACCCAGGGTCGTGTCCCTCGTGGTGATCCGGCGCCAACCGATCTGGGGCGAATTGAAGCGGATGACCTCCTCCAGAGCATTGGCGATGAGCGAAGGATCGGCGCACAGACGGTCCCAGTCCGGGCTGCCTGGAACGATGCTGAGCAGGCTGTTCGAGAGAAGATGGGCGACGATCTCATGACCGGCGAACGACAGACCATAGAGGATCGATTCGACCTCCCTATAGGTCAGATCCTCGGGATCCGCCTCGTGGTCTGCGAGTAATTCTGAGGCGAAATCGTCTGCCCGGTCGTTCATCCTGCGAGCAGTGAAATCTCTTACGTAGCCCCAATACGAGACCATCTTTCCAGCTATCTCCACCTGCTCTTCAGGCGTCGGCTGTCCCCAAGAGAAGGCAAGGCGGTCTGAACACCACGCCTT
>CALCCX010000010.1 GCA_937900165.1 uncultured Acidimicrobiia bacterium
AGATGCAATCGCAGTTGATGAAGAGGAGCCTCCGCCCGACCCTCGAGGCCACCGGAATCAGCATCGTGTTGTGGAAGAGGTTGGACGGTGATGACCGGGCCGCGATGTACCAGGTCTTCAAGGACAAGCTGTTTCCGGTGCTCACTCCGCTGGCGGTCGATCCCGCCCATCCGTTCCCGTACATCTCCAACCTGTCCTTCAACCTGGCGGTGCTCGTTCGTGATCCCGAGACGGACGCGTCGCGCTTCGCAAGGGTCAAGGTCCCAAGGACCCTCCCGCGTTTCGTGGCTCTTCCCGATGGTGAGCGTTTTGTGCCGATCGAGCAGGTGATCGGCGCCAATCTCTCAGAACTGTTCCCCGGCATGCAGATCGTGGAGCGGCACCCGTTCCGGGTGACTCGCAATGCCGACCTCGAGGTAGAAGAGGACGAGGCCGAAGACCTGCTGGAGGCCATCGAATCCGAGTTGGTGCGCCGCCGGTTCGGGCGAGTGGTCCGTCTCGAGGTCGAGCGGAATATCAGCCCAGCCATCCTGGACCTCCTCAAGCGTGAGCTGAACATCGAAGACGCCCAGGTATACCCGATCAGTGGCCTGCTGGGCCTGGGCGGCCTGTGGGCTCTGCAAGGCGTGGACCTGCCGGATTCCCGCTACGAGGTCTTCACGCCGACCATCCCTCCCCGTCTCGCCGATCGGGAGGAGTCGATATTCGACGTGCTCAAACAGGGTGACCTGCTTGTTCACCACCCGTACGACTCTTTCATGGCTTCAACCGCCGAGTTCATTCGCCAGGCTGCCAAGGACCCGGACGTGTTGGCCATCAAGCAGACCCTCTACCGGATTTCGGCTGGCAGCCCGGTTGCGCACTCGCTGATGGAAGCGGCCGAGGACGGCAAGCAGGTGGTTGTGCTGGTCGAGCTGAAGGCACGGTTCGACGAGAAGCGCAACATCGAGTGGGCGAGGAGTTTGGAGGAGGCCGGCGTTCACGTCGTCTACGGAATGGTCGGCCTGAAGACTCATACCAAGGTGACCCTGGTCATCAGAAACGAATCTGACTCGCTGGTGAGATATGCGCACATCGGCACCGGGAACTACAACGACCGGACGGCTCGGCTCTACGAGGACGTAGGAATCCTCACCGCCGATCAGGAACTGGGAGCCGATCTGGGTGACCTCTTCAACGCGCTGACCGGCTATGGGCGGCAGAAGTCCTATCGCAAGCTGGCAGTGGCTCCTGTCGAACTAAGGGCCCGGATCACCGAGCTGATCCGGAGGGAAGCGGAGGTCGAAGGCGGTCACATAGTGATGAAGATGAACTCGCTGGTTGATCGGTCGATCATCGACGCGCTCTACGAAGCCTCCCAGGCCGGGACTCGCATCGATCTCATCGTGCGGGGTATCTGCTGCCTTCGCCCAGGTGTTCCCGGTTTATCCGACAACATCACAGTCCGATCGATTCTCGGTCGCTACCTCGAGCACTCCCGGATCTATCGTTTTGGCCGTCCAGAACGTGGATTCGTCTACTTGATCGGGTCTGCCGACATGATGCCGCGCAACCTCGACCGGAGAATCGAGGCCGTCACCCCTGTCGAAGATGAGGCCTCTCAGGAGCGACTCGAAGAGATCCTCGATATCAACCGGGCAGACGACCACCTTGCCTGGGAACTCGGGCCAGACGGTGGGTGGTCGCGGCGAGCCGCCAAGAACGACGTCGACACACATCTGGCGCTCCAGGAGCGGGCTCGGCAACGCGCCGGCCTGAGCATGGACACTGATGCTTGAGTTGTTGTTGATGCGTCATGCCAAGTCGGACTGGCAGGCGGAATTCGGTGCTGATCGTGACCGTCCGCTGAATCGGCGAGGCCGAGCGGCGGCCAAGACCATGGGCGTCGTCATCGCCGATGCCGGAAAGGTTCCTGGCAGAGTGGTTACCTCGCCTGCCGTGAGGGCGGCCGCTACCGCCGAGCTGGCGATCTCGGCCGGTGATTGGAAGACAGAGATCGTGGTCGACGAGGGGATTTACTCCGAGGGCCCAGAAGGCCTCTTCGAAGCTGTGCGGCGACATGGCGCCGGTACAGAAAGTCTGATGGTGGTTGGTCACCAACCGACGATGTCGCTCGTCGTCTCCAGGCTGATCGGTGGAGGCTCGATTCGGTTTCCGACAGCTGCAATCGCCGGGGTGGCCCTGCCTGTTCGCGATTGGGATGTGATTGGGCGCAGCATCGGCGAGCTTCAATTCTTTTTGACCCCGAAGCTGGTTGGCTCAGGGCCTGGTTGACAGTCGGCCGTGTTCGGGCGACGTGACCGGTTGCCCTGCATGGGGGTACCCTGGCAACCTGAACGGACTGGAGGGACCGTGGTCGAACCCAAAACGCCAATCCTCGACACGATCGATCGGCCAGCCGATCTACGTGAGCTCGACCGGTCTGAAATTCAATCACTGTGCGCGGAGATCCGGCAGCTGATCGTGGCCACCGTCGAGGTCAATGGCGGCCATCTCGGCTCCAATTTGGGAGCGGTCGAGTTGACGGTGGCCATTCATCGGGCATTTGACTCGCCCAAGGACGTCATCCTTTGGGACACCGGTCATCAGTCATACGTCCACAAGCTCCTGACTGGCAGACGTGACCAATTCTCAGGTCTGCGTACGCCTGGCGGGCTTTCCGGCTATCCGAGCAGATCCGAATCCGATCACGATTGGATCGAGAACAGCCACGCTTCCACTGCGCTCAGCTATGCCCACGGTCTCGCGACTGCGTTCGAGCAGCAGGGAATCGACCGGCGAGTCGTCGCGGTCATTGGAGACGGTTCCTTGACGGGAGGTATGGCGTTCGAGGGACTCAACAACTTGGGACACAGTGGTCGGAACGTCACGATCGTGCTCAACGACAACGGTCGCTCCTACGCACCGACCGTGTCGATGTTGTCCGAGTCGCTGATGCGGATCCGCAACAACCCGATCTACATGCGTCGGCAGGCGCGCATGGAGACGATCGCAGAAAGCGTTCCGTGGGTCGGCGAGGTCCTCAAGAAGAGCATCGACGCCACCAAGGCTGCCATCCGGCACATGTGGGAGCCGCCCGCCTTCTTCGAACAACTGGGTGTTAGGTATATCGGGCCATACAACGGGCATGACTTCGAGGCGGTTGAGGAGGTCCTGAACAACATCAAAGAGTTCGACGGACCAACAGTCGTGCACGTCATGACCCAGAAGGGCAGGGGATACGGGCCCGCGGAAAACGACACCATCAAGAACATGCACGACACCTCCGTGATGAAGCCGGGGAGCTACACAGCGGCTTTTTCCGAAAAGATGGTCGAATTGGGTAAGAAACACCCGAACCTGGTTGCGGTCACGGCCGCCATGCCGGACTCAACCGGCCTCTTGCCTTTCCGAGAAGCGTTCCCCGATCGTCTTTATGACGTGGGCATCGCAGAACAGCACGCCGTCACGATGGCCACGGGCCTGGCGATGGGCGGATTGCGCCCGGTGGTGGCGCTGTATGCGACCTTTTTGACGAGGGCCATCGATCAGGTGAACCTCGATGTTGCCCTTCACGGTCAACCGGTGGTTTTCTGCCTCGACCGGGCAGGGGTAACCGGAGATGACGGCGCCTCCCACAATGGCCTATTGGATATGGTGCTCTTGTCCAAAGTCCCAAACATGACGATCTTCGCGCCGTCTTCTTACGAGGAGTTGGAAACAATGCTCGAGACGGCGGTGACCCTTGATGGGCCTTCGGCGATTCGCTGGCCGAAGACCAACGCGCCTCGTCATCAAGCGGGACCGGTTGGTGAAGGTATGTCGGCGCGACTTGTTTCCGAAGGCACGGACGTGTGCCTCATCGGTGTCGGCAAGATGCTGGCGGTCGTGCAGGAGGCAGCGGAGAGGCTGTCGGCCGATGGTATCTCATGCACTGTGTGGGACCCGAGGGTGGTGCGACCACTCGACTCGTTGATGATCACCGATGCTTCAAAACATCGACTTGTCGTGTCCATTGAAGACGGGCTTCGGGACGGAGGCGTGGGGGCAACCGTCCGCGACCTCGTTGCGGAGCAGAGCCCCACTCCGGTCGTTGTGCTGGGGGTGCCCACGATTCACATCCAGCATGACAAACCAGATGCCATCCTCGCCGACCTGAGACTTGACGCCCCAGGAGTGGTCACCGAGGTCCGCAAACACCTCTGACTCCGTGGAATGTCGCCGGATGAGTTGCCTCAGTACCGCAAACCTGTCTAGCGTTCCCGTCTATGACGGGGGGTTCCCCCGTCGACTTTGAGAGGAGAGTCATTCGATGAGAAAAATTTTGGGCCTTATTGTGGTCCTCATGCTTGTCGCGGCTGCTTGTGGCGGCAACGACGAGACCGCACCCGCGGAGGACGAAGGTACGACGGCTACGGTCGCCGAGGGCGGTGATGATGGCGGCGACGATCCGGCCGTTGACACGACCGCTCCACCGGCCGACGACGGAGAAGACGTAGCTCAGGGCGGCGGAGGCACCCTTGACGAAGCCCTCGCCCGCGGCAGCTTGCGTTGTGGTGTGTCGACCAGCGCGACCGGTTTCGCCGAACCGCAGGACGACGGTTCGTTCAACGGTTTCGACGCCGACTTCTGTCGGGCGGTGGCAGCCGCATTGTTCGGTAATGCCGAGGCCGTTGATTGGGTAGGCCTGACGGCCGCCGAACGGTTCACTGCTCTTGCCAACGGCGAGGTCGACGTGCTGTTCCGGAATACGACCTGGACCCAGAACCGTGACACCGAGATCGGTGGAGACTTCGGTCCGACCACGTTCTACGACGGCCAGCAGCTCATGGGCAAGGCGTCGTTCGGGTTCACCGATGATTCGACCCTCGCCGACATGGACGGTGCGAGGGCCTGCACGAACGCGGGTACGACGACTGAGCTGAACATCACCGAGGCGGCCGCTGTTCTCGGTTTGACAATCGAGCTGGTGACGACCGAGGACTTCCCCCAGTCCATGGAACTGTTCCGTGAGGGGTCATGCGACATCGTCACCACGGACGGGTCCGGGTTGTTCGGAGACCGCTTCTCAGCGATCGCCAATGGTGAGATCGCCGAAGGTGACTGGATCATCTTCCCAACCGCGCCGATCTCCAAGGAGCCCCTTGGCCCGATGTACCGTCAGAACGACAGCGCCTGGGCCGACGTCATCAACTGGACGGTCTACGCAATGTTCATTGCCGACGAGTTGGACATCAACCAGGGCAACGTCGCGGAGGCCATCGCCAACCCGCCGACCCCCGAGGCCGGCCGCCTGCTGGGTGTAACCGAGGATGAGCAGCAAAGCGGCATGGGCCTCCCGGCCGACGCCTTCGCGCAGGTCATCGCCCAAGTCGGTAACTACAACGACATCTACGAGCGGAACCTCATTCCGCTGGGCTTCACCCGCGATGGTTCGCCGAACGCGTTGTGGTTCAACGGTGGCTTGATTTACGCACCACCGGCTCGCTAGCCGAAAGTACGTCGGAACAAATCGTTCCCAAATCTGAGAAAGAGGGGGCGCTACCAAGCGCCCCCTCTTCTCGTGTGATTAGAGTCTCTGGCGGGTTAGGAGAGGCGAGGGCATTTGGTAACACCAATCGAAGACCGTCCGGTGTCGGCCGAGCAGGCCAAACCGCCATTTTGGCGCGACATCACCATCGTCAAGCGGGCAGCCCAGATCGGTGTCCTGGTGGCCTTCGCCTGGTTGGCTTTGACGCTGGTCGGCGAGGCGGCCCGAAACCTCGAAGTGAGGGGAATCCCGTTCTCATGGGATTTTCTTGGAGAGCCGATCGGCGTCCAACTCCAGGAGGGTTTCAACACACGGCCCGGTTCGTCTATCGAGGGCCTGGCAGTCGGCATGGTCAACATGTGCCGGATCACCTTCAGCGGCATTATTGCTGCCACCATCCTCGGCACCATCATCGGGATTGCCAGGCTGTCGCAGAACTGGATCGTTTCCAAGGTCGCCAACGCCTTCATCGAGCTTTTCCGCAATATCCCCCTGCTGGTCCAGATCTTCTTCTGGCAAGTGCTGGTGCTCGGGTTTGGCGAACTCACCGTAGACGATGAGGGCAGTGGTTGGTTATTCGGCAGCTCCAAGGGCATCGCCATTCCATGGTTCAATGGGCGGGAGGGCCGCCTCCAGTATCTTGCCCTTTTGCTGCTGGGTGCGTATATCGCTCGCCGGACCTACCTCTGGCGGGTAGACATTTTGGAGCGCGAGGGCCGGGAGACCAATGCCATGCGCTGGGGTTTCGGTGTCTTCTTCTTTTTCGTAGTCGCCGGCTGGCTGATCCACCCGATCATGGGTGTTTTGGGGTTCCTGTTCGAAGCCATTGCTTGGCTGGCCGGCAATGTCCCGGTTATCGGCTACCAACTTCTTCTGGCTGCTCTCGCCGTGTTTTTGGGCTGGCGCTACATCAGAGGGTTCCTGAATGAACGTCGCACACCTGCCGGCCTGGCCAAACTGACCGATGACGACTATTTCAAACTCATCTCCGCGGGCGTGATGGGCGTGCTGGCGGCATTGTTCTTCATGGCCGGTCCCGGGGAGGTGTTGGTCGAGAAGGTCATGGGCCGTTCACTGACCTACGGGATGAACTGGGGTTTGGAGCCAACCTTCAGTTGGCTGTCGACCCGCTTCGACTTTTCGGCGGGTGCGCCGCTTGCCTTCAGCCGCCCGGAGGTCGTGGTCCCGACCAGGTTCCCTCAGTACTCGTTGGAACTTGGGCGAGCGTTCACACCTTCGTTCGTTGCTGTTTGGATCGGCGTGACCATCTATACGACTGCCTTCATCGCCGAAATCGTCAGGGCCGGCATCATGGCGGTTCCCAAGGGCCAGAACGAGGCGGCGGCCGCGGTCGGGCTAAGTCGTGGCTCGGTTCTACGGCTGGTGGTGCTGCCCCAGGCCTTCCGGATCATCCTCCCGCCCCTCGGTTCGCAATACCTGAACCTGGCCAAGAACACGTCCCTCGGCATTGCGGTGGCCTATGCCGACATCGTGCAGGTCGGCCAGACGATCTTCAACCAGACGGGTCAGTCGCTGGCGGTGTTCATAATTTGGATGGGCTTTTTCTCGGTGGTGAGTCTGGCGCTGTCCGGAATTGTGAACTACTACAACCGTCAGATGCAATTGGTGGAGCGATGATTGATCAGATGAACCCTGTCGGAGGTATGGAGTGACTGACACTCTCGAGCGGCCACCTGAGCTACCTCCCTCGGGTGCGGCGGTATGGATCCGGGAGAACCTGGTTTCTGGCAACACGCCGGTCGCCCGGATCTTCAACGGAATCCTGTCGGTCTTTTTTGCACTGGTCGGCGTGTTTGGCATTCGCTACCTCACCGGCTTCATCTTCAACGAGGAGCGGCGATGGGGGGCGGTGACCTCGAACATGGCGTTCCTGATGGTTCAAGCCTTTCCTCGGGATGACCTGTGGCGCATCTGGGTGTCGGTTGGCGTATTCCTGGTATTGCTGGCCGCGACGCTCGCGGTGCGGGAAACTCCCGCCCAGATTTCTGTGCACAAGGTGTCGGTTGGGGTCAGGTCGGCGGCCATATTTGTTCTGCTGGTGGCCATTGTTCATCCGGTCTTTCCGATCAGCGCCGGTCGCGTCGTCCTCGCGGCGGCGGCAGTCGTGGTGGGATTGGCGGCCCACGCCACAGCCCAGGTTTACGCCCAACGCAAGGACGATTCCATCCCGTTCCTCAGCCTGCTGGTGGTTGGGATGGTGGCGATTTTGGCAGTGATCTGGACGATCGAGCTGCCCTTCCCAACGGATACGTTCGAGGAAGGCATGGCGCCGATCGCTCGTACGACGACCCTTCCCTGGACCATTCTCTTCACATCGGAAGAGCGTCGGGCAGGGAAAGAGTGTAGATGCCGGTGGGGCCCGTATCC
>CALCCX010000011.1 GCA_937900165.1 uncultured Acidimicrobiia bacterium
CCGGAAGCGGTTACCGACGGAAATTTGTAGATTTCTTTTAGCGTGGTCGTCGTGGCAAAAAAATCTTCGGGCCTCTCGAGACGCTGGTGATAATAGCGGCCTTCTTCTTGAAGCTCGTTGGGCTCGACCAACAGGAACCAACTGCCCGGCGGAAGGTAACTCGTAAAATGGGTCCGATCTCGGCTGTTGGGTGTGTGGAACGGCTGGGGGTGATTCGGCCTCGACCGGCATTGTCTAGAGAGCTTCGAGACGCCGACAATCTACTGCGGTACCTTGCTGCCACCCAGGGGTTCACCCGCCCCGCCATAGGCCTAGGTGTCGTCCTGCTTGCGCAGTCCGTCAATGCCCTGGGGACCGCATCCGGCTATGGAGCTGTCTCATTTCTCCTATGGCTCCTGGGCTTGCCTGGTATTTGTCGAGTCGCCTCGACCGAGCTCATCTCACGGCTAGACAGACTGCATCCGCATGATCATTCGGGTTGATACGGCATCGGCCCTGCCCGTCTACGAGCAGATTCGCGAACAGGTGATTCGGATGGTCGTGGCAGGAACCCTCGATCCCGGCACCCGGATGCCCACGATACGCCAGCTGGCCAACGACCTTCAGCTAGCCAAAGGCACGGTGGCAAAGGCCTACGCGCTCCTAGAAGCAAGCAAGGTCCTCGAGAGCCGTGGCCACAAGGGCACATTCATCGCTGCCACCCCACACCGAGCCGAGACGGACGATGCCGCGCTTCTCGCTGCGCTTGCCGAGGCCGCCGACACCTACGCGATCGCCGCACGACAACTCGGTATCGATGTCGATGCTGCAGTCGAGGAAGTCCGCCGCAGGTGGGACCAGATCTAGCGACCGTCGTCGCCCAGTGGCTGTCAGGCCTCGCCAAAACAAAACAAGCTCTTCAGCGGCAACGACCACACATAGTCACGGCCAACGGGTGCGTCCGTGGCCTCTGAACCGCCCGAGCGGAGCGTGGTCACCGGACACAGGAGCGCTGGTAGCGCCCACGACGAGCGGAGCGAGGAGTCGGCACTACTGGGATCGAACCAGCGACCTCTGCAGTGTGAAGGCAGATCGGCGGAAGTTCGCAACGGAGGCCGTTCACCGAACGATGCAGCACCTTCGTTCAGTGGATCGCACTGTCATCCAAGGATCAACTCGCTGAGGTGCTCGATGGCTACCACGGCGTCGGCACCTAGGACCTTTCGGTCGAGTTCGGGATGATCGAGAAGCATTTGTTCGACGTAAGCAACGGGGCCCTGTGCGCCGGGGCCGGCAAAATTCGCGCGGAGGTCCCTGATCGCCGACCGGGTCGACCCCACAATGTCGTCCCCGAAACGATCAAGCACAGCGACCGTGGCAGCCTCGGGTCCTCCAGCATCGTTGTGGATGAGTACGAAGGCGATGTCGTACCAATCCTTTGGTAGACGTCTGGCGTAGGCCGCGCAGGCCTTGGCAAGGAGGAAACCGGCGAGTCCGGAGACATTGACTTCTGCACTGTGCTGCAAACCACCGATGTTCGCCCGCAGCTCGCGGACCTCGAGGTCACGGGCGGCGAAACCTGTTCCTCGAAGGTTGGCTGCGCCGAGCCGCTCACATCCGTCAAACACGAGGATCGCTCCCTCGGGTTGATCGTCAAGGTCCGCGAGCAATTCGAACTTGACCACCGCTCGCGTCTCTAGACCCTCAGCAACCCATCGCCACATGTACTCGGTGTCGGGCACGAACCCCGCCTTCCGGAGTGCCCGTTCCAGCCTCGTTGCGCTGACCGACCCTGCCGCGATCTCCAGATTGACCTGCACATCAATGTCCGTCGTGCCGGCGTGGCGGTATGCGCTCGCGGTACACAAGAGTTCGGGTACAAGACCACCGAGGACGACGAACTCAGGGCGGTCGCCATAGTGATGCACGACACGAACCAGCGCGGCCTCAGCCGCGACACGGGCCACCCGAGAGCGCGGAATCTCATGCGTCACCGACGACCTCTTTGAGATGCTCGGCCGCTTCCTCGCCACGCACACCGGATCTGCGTAGATCAGCCACAAGCCGTGGCCACGGAGCCACCCGCAAGCCACCGGAAACTGTTGCCAGATACCGACTCGCTGTAGTGGGGAAGGGCACGAGACGCAGACGCCCACCCTCGATTGGGCGCAGACCAACGTCCCTGGCTGCCAACTCCAACTCCGGGATACTGCCGCCATCCACGTACACCTGGGCAGTACCAACCGAAGTGACGAGGGGAGCGACAACCGTGGCCGCCACGAGGCCGGTGGCTACCCAAGCCGACCCGGCAGCATCCCACCGACGCCCCAACTGAATGAGACCCTGGAGCGGATCCTGCCAGACGACGCCGACGCTCAGGCCGATCCGAGGTGTGAGATCATGAGCGGCACCAACATACGAATCGAGCAGATCGTCCGCATCGACAACACGCCGAGCTGACTTCCGGCCACGCTCGAGATCGGCGTGCAGCAGACCGAGATCCGTCAGGGTCCGCAGTGCTTTCGTGCACGCCCCCACCGACAGCCTGGTTGCCTCATGGGTGGCCGACACCGTCGGCCTGACTCCGCAGAGAACAGCTTCGGCAACACTGAGTACGGTCGATGTCCAGCGGCTCGCAGAACGCTCGCCGATGCGTGCGGGACGCTCGCTCCTCGATACAACCAACGATTCAGTCGCGATCTCTGCCGCGCCAGTCGTTTCGACCCACCCAATACCAGCTTCGGCTAGCGCCACTCGAGAGGCCGGCGGCACTCGCTCGGCGATCAGCACATCAGGCGGATCCACACGCGCCAGTACGCTCTCGATTGCGCTCAGCCAGGCATGACGAACCCACTCGACTCGCAGTGGCCTTCCACCGATCATCGCAAGAAAGTCGAAGTGGGAGGCCGAGGCACCGCGTTCTTCTGCGAGTGTCAACTCGATCGACCGAGGAAGAATGCCTCGCAATGCGGCATCGATCCGGCGACTCAGATCAGTTCTAGGCTTCACTTCATACACCTCGTGCACCAACTATACCTCACGGTTCCGTGACGTATACGAATAGCGTGATGATTTATTCAGTCCCCCGGCACCCCGCACCGCCCGCCAGGCCTCAAAGTTGACGACTGACCCCCTGGACGTAGTGCGACCGCCCACAACCCGCTCACTCTCGACAGCCCTGTCAGGTCCCTCTCCGGTCGAATCGAACTCACGCAGAACGGAGTTGAAACCGGCTTCTAGGATGGCCAGGGACGAGCAGACCGACCAAAGGAGAGCCATTGGCCGCTGACAGATACGACGCCGTCGTCGTCGGGGCTGGGCACAACGGGTTGGCTGCGGCGATTGTTCTGGCAAAGGCGGGGTGGAAGACGCTGGTGGTTGAACGCAACGCCGAGGCCGGTGGGGCAGTTCGGACTGGCGAGGTCACATTGCCTGGGTTCCGCCACGATCTGTTTGCTGCGAACCTCAACTTGTTCGCAGGGTCGCCCTTTCATGCCGAGTTTGGCGAAGACCTTGCTGCCCACGGACTTGAATTCGTGCCTTCCTCCAAACCGTTCTCCTCGGTGTTTCCCGACGGGGGGTTTGCGGGAGTGTCCACCGATCTCGACGAGACGCTCGAGATGGTCGGCGGCTACTCGGAGTCCGACAAAGCGGCCTGGACGAAGCTGTTCGAGCGATTCGGCGAAGTCGCCCCACACCTTTTCCCACTGCTTGGAGCCGCGCTCCCCTCTGCGGCTGCCGTCAGGACTTTGCTCGCAGGCAGCCGGGCGCTCGGCACGAGTTGGCCATTCGACTTGGCCCGCCTCGGGGC
>CALCCX010000012.1 GCA_937900165.1 uncultured Acidimicrobiia bacterium
CCACATCCCTGCTCGCGTGTTCTTCTGTTCTCTCTACTCTTCTCTTCGTCGTTCTCCTGTTCTGTTGTCTTCATCACTTTTTTTTTTTTTAATGATCCGGCGACCCCCGCGATCTCCACTCTTTCCCTACACGCCGCTCTTCCGATCTCGCCGCGCTTCCATTTTTCCGAGGTGGTGCGGTCGCTGAGGAAGCAGTGACGTCTGTTCATCTGTTCGATTGGATTCCCGGATTGGGTGTGGGCGCTGAACTGTTGTGGGATCCTCTTGCCGCAACGATGGTGATGGTCGTGACCGGAGTCGGCACCCTCATCCACATCTATGCAATCGGCTACATGCACGGCGATGATCGTTTCAGCCGCTTTTTCACCTATCTGAACTTTTTCGCTGCCTCGATGCTCATCCTGGTCCTGGCCGACAACTTCGCGGTCCTGTTCGTGGGTTGGGAATTGGTGGGCCTCAGCTCCTACCTGCTGATTTCTTTTTGGTTCTCGAGGCCGGCCGCGGCCGCGGCCGGCAAAAAGGCCTTCATAGTGAACCGGATCGGCGACTTCGGTTTCATGATCGCGCTGATGATCATTTTCGTTTCGTTCGGCACTCTCTCATTCGGCCCAGTACTGGAGAGCCCCGGAAATGTGATCGGGATTGGCACGGCGACTGCCATTGGTCTACTTCTCCTGGTCGGCGCAGTGGGCAAATCCGCTCAGATTCCGCTTTACATCTGGCTGCCGGATGCCATGGAGGGTCCGACACCTGTCTCGGCGTTGATCCACGCGGCGACGATGGTCACAGCCGGCGTGTACGTCGTAGCCAGGACCGCATCGATTTTTGAACTCTCGCCGGTGGCCGGAGGCACCGTTGCCACGGTCGGAGCGCTGACCGCTCTGTTGGCGGCGACGATCGCGATCGCTCAGCGAGACATCAAGCGGGTCCTGGCCTATTCGACCATCAGTCAACTTGGCTACATGTTCATGGCGGTCGGCGTCGGTGGATACGTGGCGGGGGTGTTTCACCTGGTAACCCACGCAGTGTTCAAGGCCCTTCTCTTCCTGGGTGCCGGTGCTGTCATTCACGGCATGGGCGACGAACAGGACATGATGAAGATGGGTGGGCTGCGCAAGAAGATGCCGCTCACCTGGATCACCATGGGCATCGCGACCCTGTCTATCGCGGGGATTCCCCCCTTGGCGGGGTTCTGGTCCAAAGACGAGATCCTGGCGGTGCTCTTTGAACGGGGAGGATATTTCACTGTGCTCTGGGCGGTCGGCATTCTCACTGCCCTCCTGACCGCCTTCTACATGGGACGACAGTACTTCCTGGTCTTCGAGGGCAAGGCAAGGTGGGATGAAGGGGTCGATCCTCATGAATCGCCGAGGGTTATGACCAGGCCCCTTGTCATACTGGCTGTGCTGACGATTCTGGTCGGACTGATCAACACGCCATTCCGATTGTCGTTTGAGCATTTCCTCGAGCCCGCCTTTGAGTCGGTCACCATCGCCCAGGGTCCACAAAGTGCAGGGTCGATCACCCTGTTGGCGGTTGTCTCGGTGCTGGCGGGGGTGGCAGGGTTGGTGATGGCCTACCTTCTTTACGGGCGGGCGGATGAGATGACTCGCCAAAGAATGTTGGGTTGGGTTCGCCGCCCGATGTTCGTATGGGAGAACGCTTATTGGGTCGACCGGGTCTACGGTCGACTGGTTGTGGCGCCAGGAAAACGAGTCGCTGTGTGGATGGCCGAGTTCGTCGATCAGGTCGTAATCGACGGATTGGTGAACGGGGTCGGTGGTTCGGTCAGACGAATCGGTGGATGGATCAGACCTCTCCAGACCGGGTTCGTGCGCTCATACGGGGTGTTGCTGGCCGGTGGCACGGTTGCCCTGGTTGCCTGGATCATATCGAGGGGAATATGAAGATCCGCCTGGCCAGTCGGGTGACCCTGTCAAGTAGGCGGAGGTTCGGCTGATGGACTTTCCGATTCTCACCGTTCTCGTGCTCTTGCCGGCAATCGCCGCGGCAATCGTCATGCTCCTACCCCAGGACCGTCACGAGTTGCATCTACCGGTTGGGGTTGCCCTCAGCTTGGCGCCGGTGGGGCTCGGCGGGCTGCTGTTCTTCGAGTTCGAGAGAGGTACAGCGGAATTCCAGTTCGTAGAAAGGGCCTCGTGGATCCCTCAACTTGGGATCGATTGGAGTCTCGGAGTCGATGGCATCTCGGTGCTGCTCATCTTGCTCACCACGATCCTGGTGCCGATCGCGCTGGCGGCCTCAACCTCGATAACCGACCGCTCGAGATTATTCATTGCGATGACGCTGCTGCTGGAGGCTGGGCTGATCGGTGTCTTCGTTGCCCTTGACCTGTTCCTTTTCTTTGTGTTTTTTGAAGTGATTCTCGTCCCGATGGCCTTCATCATCGGCATCTGGGGATCAGAGAACCGGATCTACGCGGCCGTCAAGTTCTTCATCTACACCGCATTTGGGTCGGCTCTGATGTTGGCGGGAATCATCGCCCTGGCATTCATCCATCGGTCGCAGTTCGGAGTGCTCAGCTTCGACTATTTCGACATGCTCGCGCTTGACCTGGACCTCACCACACAGAGATGGTTATTCGGTGCTTTCGCCCTTGCTTTCGCCATCAAAGTGCCGATCTTCCCCTTCCACACCTGGCTCCCGGATGCCCACGTCCAAGCGCCAACCGCCGGCTCAGTGCTATTGGCTGGGGTGCTCCTGAAGATGGGCACCTACGGATTCCTGCGATTCAATTTGCCTTTGTTTTCTCAAGCGACCGTCGACTTCGTCCCGGTGATGGCGGTGCTCGCAGTCGTCGGAATCATCTACGGTGCCGCAGTGGCCATCGTGCAGCGCGACC
>CALCCX010000013.1 GCA_937900165.1 uncultured Acidimicrobiia bacterium
GTTTTTTTTTTTTCAAGCAGAAGACGGCATACGAGATATATCAGTGTGACTGGAGTTCAGACGTGTGCTCTTCCGATCTCGCAGCATGCTCAGGCCTCCAGATTCTTGATGCGGTCGAGCACCCGCTCCGCGGTCGGGTCTCTCATCTCGTCGACGATCTCACCGTCGGCCAGGAATACCACTCGGTCCCCGTATGCTGCGGCGATCGGATCATGGGTGACCATCACGATGGTTTGGCCGAATTCGCGCACTGCCCTTCGCAGGAACGCCAGCAACTCACCTCCGGCCTTCGAGTCGAGATTGCCGGATGGTTCATCGGCGAAGATCAGGTCTGGCTTGGACGCCAACGCCCTAGCCGCCGCGACTCGCTGTTGCTGGCCGCCAGACAGCTCAGTGGGGCGATGAGTCAGACGGTCACCGAGGCCAACCGTCTCGACCACTTGATCGACCCAGGCCTGATCGGGTGCGGTGCCGGCGATGTCCAAGGGCAGGGTTATGTTCTCTTTCGCAGTGAGCGTCGGAATCAGGTTGAAGGTCTGGAAGATGAACCCGACCTTGTCACGGCGCAGGGCAGTGAGATGGTTGTCGTTGAGGACTCCGAGATTCTGTGCGCCTATGAAGACATCGCCCGAAGTCAGGTCGTCCAGTCCCGCCATGCAATGCATGAGCGTCGACTTTCCGGATCCGGACGGCCCCATGATGACACTGAACTCCTCGCGGGCGAAGTCAACCGTGACCTCGCTGAGGGCGGTTACGGCGGTGTCGCCGTGACCATACACTTTGGTCGCCTTGTGCGCCCTGGCTGCAATGGTCGTCTTCATGGTTTCTCCTGTTGATGTAATGGCGGTCATGTGATTGGGCGCTCTCTCGGCTCGGAGGTATTGCTAGCGGACAACAATAAGGGCGAGTGGCCAGGCGGTCGTCAGGCCCGATGATGATTCGCCGTCATCCTCACGGCGGATGCTGCCAGCTCACTTCGACCCAGACCCTCGTTCCACCAGGCCGCATTCATATGCGAACACCACTGCCTGCACGCGGTCTCGCAACGCCAGCTTGGTCAGAATGTGGGACACGTGGGTCTTGACCGTTGTTTCGGAGACAAACAGTGCTTCCGCGATCTCAGCGTTGGTCATCCCACGGGCCATGACCTGGAGCACCTCGACCTCGCGCTCGGTCAGTTGGTCGAGTTGGTCGAGTGAGGGAGCGGTACTCGATGGTCGGCTGGCGAACTCCTCGATCAGGCGACGGGTCACGGATGGCGCGAGCAACGCTTGTCCCTCTGCAATGATCCGGATCGCATTGACCAGTTCCTCTGGTGGGGCATCCTTCAGCAAAAAGCCGGCGGCACCTGCCCGAATCGCGTCATAGACGTATTCGTCGAGGTCAAAGGTTGTCAGCATCAGCACCCGGGATGAGTTGTTCGTGTCGTTCATGATCAGTCTGGTTGCCTCGATGCCGTCCATCGTCGGCATCCGGATGTCCATGAGCACCACGTCTGGGCGAAGGCGTCGCGTGTCTCTGACGGCGTCGGCGCCATCGCCGGCCTCGCCAACTACGGAAATATCACTCTCTGTCTGCAGGATCATTCCGAAGCCGGTCCTGACCATTTCCTGATCGTCGACGAGTAGGACGTCGATCATGCCGAGACGCTGGTCGGAATTCGAGCCAACACGGCGAAACCGCCGCCAGGAGTAGGCGATGCCTTGAAATCTCCGCCGTAGATGCTGACTCGCTCCCGCATGCCCACTATGCCAAGGCCTGCTTCGTTGGCTTCGGCCGCAGCACCACGCCCGTCGTCACTCACTTGGATGGCCAGTGCATCATCGTCGACGTGTATTTCTACCGCAGCGATGGCACCAGGACCTCCGTGCTTCATCGTGTTTGTCAGGGCCTCCTGGACGATCCGGTATGCGGCGAGATCTATGCCGGGGGGTAGGTGCTTCGGTAGTTTCTCGATCGAACAAGTTACAGCCAATCCTGCATCCTTGACCTGTTCGACCAGCTCTGGGATGGCCGAGACGCCCGGCTGGGGGAGGTGGGCACCCTGGTCGTCCTCTTCGCGCATGACTCCGATCATGCGACGCATTTCTTGCATGGCTTCACGGCCTGTTTCTTCGATTGTCTCCAGGGCGCTCCTCGCCTTTTCGGGGTCGGTTTCGATCATCCGATTGGCCCCGGCCGCTTGCACTGTCATGACGGTGAGCGAGTGAGCGACAACATCGTGGAGCTCGCGAGCTATGCGGGCCCGCTCCGCCTCGACTGCCCGCAGTGCGCCCGAAGTGCGGTCCGCTTCTGCCCGTTCGGCTCGCTCTCGGAACAAGATATGCGTGTCATACCGGTTGCGGGCGCTGTTGCCAAGGACCCACGCGATGGCAAACAGAGCGGCGATGATCGGAACGAGCCCCCAAGGCAGGTCCTCCTGTACAACCCCGACAGACATCCAGATCAGGAAGGCCGCCATCGTGATGCCTCTGACCCGATCGGCCCTGGTTCTCGAGGAGTAGAGCGCGACCGAGTAGAACGTTATGAAGACGCTGAACTGACCGGTCGCCGTCGGCGCGAAGGCCAATGCGATCGCCGCCACCCATGCCGAATGCGAAACGACCATTGAAAGGACCGGCCAGCGTCTTCTGACCATGACCGGCGCCACGCCGAGGACGGTGAGGGCCAGGAGCAGCAAAGTGGGAGACTTGACCGGCAGGAGGGAGTCCCGCTGGTAGATGTCTGCCAACGCAAAGTATTCGAAGACCCCGAGTGCGACGAGGGCTACACCGAAGGCGAAGTCGTAGCGCTGTTCGCGAGAAGACCAGGCAGGCGTGTCTGGCTGCTCGTTGGTAGGCACGGTCCTCGCATCCATGAAGAACAGGGTATCCGCCCAGCGTCCATGCATCGTCATCCGACCAGCCGATTGGCATGTCCTCCCCTAGGACGAGGCGAGTAGCGTCTCAGTGATGGACTTGCCACAAATCGATCGTGAAGCCATCCCCCTCATCAGTGCGGATCAGATGCGTGAGGTGGACCGGATCATGATTGAAGAGGTTGGGATCGAACTGATCCAGATGATGGAGAACGCCGGTCGAAACCTGGCTGATCTGGCGATTCGCCGTTTCGCTCCGGGATCGGTCGTTGTCTTGGCCGGCAATGGTGGCAATGGTGGGGGTGGACTGGTCGCCGCTCGCCATCTCGCCAACCGAGGTGTGCGGGTGACCGTGATCCTGGTCGCCACTTCCGCGAAGCTGACTCGTGTGCCGGGTCACCAGTTCGGGATCCTTCAGCGAATGGGTGTAGAGATCGCAGTCAACCCCACGGCCGCGGATCTGGTTGTCGATGCGATGATCGGATATTCGCTGTCTGGTGATCCGACCGGTCGCTCGGCCGAACTGATCGACTGGGCCAATCAACAGGCGGCCGTCCTCTCCTTGGACAATCCGAGTGGCCTCGACGTCACGACGGGGGTGGCCGGGAGTCCTTGTGTTGCTGCGACTGCAACCATGACCTTGGCGCTCCCCAAGACCGGTCTGGTGACCGCAGACCAGGCTGGCGAACTCTATCTCGCTGACATCTCGGTCCCGCCATCGGTCTATTCATCCATCGGGCTCGGCCAGGTTGATCTGTTTGCAGACGGGACGATCATCCGGG
>CALCCX010000014.1 GCA_937900165.1 uncultured Acidimicrobiia bacterium
ACAAGAGGAAAGATGTGGTGCAGATAGAGGATGTGCGTATATAATATATTGTTTTTGGTCGTATCTACATGGTCAATATTAAGGTGTTCTGTTTTTTTTTTTTTCAAGCAGAAGACGGCATACGAGATATATCAGTGTGACTGGAGTTCAGACGTGTGCTCTTCCGATCTACCTACGAGTTCGCCACTCTCCGTGTCCGGGGAGGCTTCGATCTTGCCGACATTCAAAGTTCCATCAACTCCATCCGAGTCGAAATCAAATTCCCCGAATTGACCATGCTCCCCGAGCTTGGGGGACAGACCTTCAACCAGGACACCCACCCAGGCATGACCTTCGTCCTGGCAAAGGCGGGTGAACGGGACAACTTCGGTGACGGCGGGTAGCCGGCACGAGTAGGGAGGTGGATCTTGCGCCGAACGTCGCATTTGTGGACTCGGATTCGCGTCTGTTTGGCGATTCGATCAGGCTGCGATCGGGCAGCCAGGTCTATGACATCTCCTACAACCAGCTACTCAACCAAGGAGGACAGATACTCGGAACCCAAACCACACCCCTGACGCTTCCCGATCGTGTCCGCATTCCCCAACGCGCCAGCCGCCAACCCAGGCACCACTGACGTTACGGTGCCCGCCGGCCAGACGACCACGATCAGCCCCGGCGCCTACAACGACCTCATCGTCAACAACGGGGCCACCTTGATCCTGGAAGAAGGCGGCTACGACTTCGGGTCGTGGAACATCCACATCTCCACCAACGTCTACTTCCAGGGACCCACCGAAGTCCGAATCGCCGGAGCGCTGACGACCGGCCCCAACGCGGTCGTCGGCCCGGACCCCAACAGCTCGGGCCTGACCGCATCATCAATAGCCATCTACGTACACGAAACAGCCCAGCCGCCTGGCGGGTTCGCCGCCCAGTTCGGACAATCCAACACCCTGAATGTCAACGTGTACGCACCAAACGGCCCGATCACCATCGACCAGTTGACCCAAGCCACGGGAGTGTTCATCGCCCCCCAAGTACTCATCGCCGGCAACGTGACCCTGACCCTGGACAGCGGCTTCTAAAGGGACGCCCCTCCCTTCTGATGCCAACCACACCCGACATGAGCCACCACCGAGACCAGAGTGCCCAACCAGGGCATCTGGTCTCGGTGGTGATCCCCTGCTACAACGAACAACAACGCCTCAACACCGAAGCCATCGCAACATTCCTCTCCGAACGACCCCTGGTGCACGTGGTCTTTGTTGACGACGCAAGCACCGACCACACATTCGCGACAGTCACCGAGTTCGCCAGACGATTCCCCGATCAGGTGGACCTCGTTCGCTTGGATAGCAACGTCGGCAAAGCCGAAGCGGTTCGCGTAGGAATCCAGCGAAGTCTTATCGCTCGCCCTGAGTTCGTGGCCTACTGGGACGCCGACCTGTCATGTCCACTCTCGGAAATCGATCGGCTCATTGTCAGTGCACGACAGAGGCCCAACGCCTTGTTCTTCTCGGTCTCGCGGGCAAGCAAGACCAGGGCCGAAACGGGTCGGCCAATCGCAAGGTTTATCTTGAGCCGGATATTCAATCGCACACTGCGGATCTTCGGCGTCCCGTTGTCCGACACGCAGTGCGGGGCAAAACTGCTGAGACCAGGAGGCTGGCTCGACAGGGCAGTGTCGAATCCGTTCGAAACTCGATGGCTCCTTGACCTGGAACTCCTCAAGCGGCTAAGTCGGTATTCTTCCCGTGATCACAACTCGAACGGACCAGCAGTCGTCGAAATACAGACACGTAGCTGGCGACACACCCCAGGCTCCCATGTGACCTGCCTCCAAGTGTTCATCGACGTGGGACGCTACGTTCGAGCAAACAAGGGCGACCACCATCCACAACGCGTCGGCGCCGACAACGGTCACACACCCCAACCGAGACATACTCTGAACACGTTCGGGAGCAGCCATCACTAGAATGGGGGAGAATGAGAAGGCGAACTCGCCACATCAACCGCATGCTGCCCACCGTGGCTGTGCTCATAGTCGCGATGACGCTGGTCGCCTGTAATAGTGGGCCCAGTGAAGCGGAGATCGCCAGCCGGCTAGATGAGCTCCGCACTGAGCCGGTTCTCATCACAGCCCCTCCGGCTGCGACTCTTATCCGGGAATTCGAGAAACCGCCGTTCAACCTACTTGGCTCGTTTGAATCCGGCGGATCAGTCATAACAGTCTGGGCGAGCGATGACTCAGTGGAGGAGCTGGCAGCCTGGTACCAGACACAATTCGCAGGCACCTACGAGTTCGCCACTCTCCCAGACCTAAAGGGAGGCTTCAGATTGACAGAGAGTCGCAGTCCACTAGGAAACGTGATCTACGTTGAAATCGCGGCAGATGAGCTGAAAATTGGCGCACGGTCGTTTAATCAAGACACACATCCGGGGATGACTTTCGTTTCGGTCCAGGTTGGAAGGGTCGACTACTAGAAAACGCCGAGACCCGACCGCAACCCCATCACCAACCAAGGTCGAGGTCGCCGCCGACCTTGGCTCGCAATTGCTTATGATCTCCAACTCCCGGTTTGGGTCTAATGTGCCCGCCGGCCAGACGGTCACGATCAGCCCGGCGCCTACAACGATCTGGTCGTCGAGAACGGAGCCACCCTGATCCTGGGAGAAGGCGGCTACGACTTTGGGTCGTGGAACATCCACATCTCCGCCAACGTCTACTTCGAGGGACCGAGCGAAGTCCGCATTGCACAAACGCTGTCGACCGGCCCCAACGCGGTCGTCGGCCCCGACCCCGCGGGCTCGGGCCTGACCGCCTCGGCGATCACCCTCTACGTGCACGAGACAGCTCAGCCGCCTGGCGGGTTCGCCGCCGAGTTCGGGCAGTCCAACGTCGTGGATGTCAACGTGTACGCACCGAACGGCCCGATCACCATCGACCAGTTCACCCAAGCCACCGGGGCGTTCATCGCCCCCCAAGTACTCATCGCCGGCAACGTGACCCTGACCCTGGACAGCGGCTTCTAAAGGGACGCCCCTCCCTTCTGATGCCAACCACACCCGACATGAGCCACCACCGAGACCAGACCACCCGACCGGGGCATCTGGTCTCGGTGGTGATCCCCTGCTACAACGAACAACAACGCCTCAACACCGAAGCCATCGCAACATTCCTCTCCGAACGACCCCTGGTACGTGTGGTCTTCGTCGACGACGCAAGCACCGACACCACACTTTCGATCCTTGCGGCGCTCGCTTCGGCCCTACCCAACCAGATCACGGCTATGCACCTGGACACCAACGTGGGTAAGGCCGAGGCCGTCCGGTCCGGCATCCGCTACAGCCTCACGGCACGCCTCCGGTTCGTTGCCTACTGGGACGCCGACCTCTCCACACCACTCGAAGACCTCGACCAGCTCGTCACAAAGGCCCACCAGACTCCCCATGCGATCATCTTCTCTGTCTCCCGCACGCTGATGACCAGGGCCGAACGCTCACAAACTATCCCACGCTTCATCATCAGCCGCCTATTCGCCCGCCTAGCAAGAACGCTCCACACAGGGTTCACCGACCCCCAAAACGGAGCGAAGTTATTGCGCAACGGACCCTGGCTCGACCAGGCGACATCGTATCCATTCCAAACCAGATG
>CALCCX010000015.1 GCA_937900165.1 uncultured Acidimicrobiia bacterium
CACATATGTCGAAACCGTAGGTGGCGCCTGAGCCTGCCCTTCCCCTGGACAAGGTCCATGCCAAATATGTCCTGGCGGCCACCGCCTGGGCTCGAAGGGCCTCGCGCTCCCAGCTAAACGGGACTTCTTGGATGCCGAGCAAATAGTTGTCGAGGCTGACATGCTCGACGACCACCAACCCCCCTTCGCCGGCCTTGACCTCGATGTTCCCCGCGTAGCGTCGCCCGTTCCATGACAGAACAGAGCCCTCCTGCGGGGTGATCGTCACCCGCTGACCGAGGTATGGAACTGCCGTTTCTTCAGGATCGCCATCTTGACCGATCGCCGGAACGGCAATCGTCATGACCACAGAGATCACCAATAGGACAATGCGCACACGCCCGAGGGTACCGATCGGCTGATTGTAGGAAACATCCATCGCCCATTACCGGGAACAGTTCTGTCCCCTCAGCGGGCCTTGAATCCGACTATCGCCCTGAGCAGATCGAGGTCGTCGAGCCGGCCGCCAGGGATGAACACTTTCGGTCTCAGCGGCTCTGCGATTCGAGACGCAAGCCGAGTCACCGTCGCCCAATCGAGATCGTCGACTCTGCCCAGAAATTGTCGGACGATTGCGACGTCGTGAGCGGACACAGTGGTTGCGTCAAAGCCGGAGGGCACATCGAATTGCATGCCCATGCCAAACGATTTAGAGGAGTCTGACCCCTTGCGTTCACGTATGACAATTGTGCCGGCGGCGAGGTCGCCCAGTCGCTGGTGCCGCTTCGTGGCAAAGACACCGACCAGCGCAACGGCGTAGAAAATCGGCAAAATGTCGACCAACCGGAGCAGGTTGCGTACAACAATCGCAGAGAACCGAGCGGGCGAACCATCGCTGCTCACCACCCTGATACCAAACGCAGCCTTGCCAGGCGTGCGCCCGGCCCAGAGGGCTTCGAAGACCAACTCGTAGACCAGGAGGGCAACGAGGAAGTAGAGGACGAAGACCAAGGTGAAACCAAATTCCGACCTGCTCCCGAGGGAGAAAAACAACACAAGCCATATAGCCAGTTTGATGAGGCCGTCTATCAGCTGGGCCCCTACCCTCGAGCCAACCCCAGCTAGCGTGAGATCGAGCCGGACGCCTTCTGGCGTGTCTATTCCGGCGGTGCGGTCAAACGTCATGTCATCTATTCGGTGGGAGCCCGTGTGAATCTTGAGCGGTTCGTTGCCGCCAATGAGCCTACCTGGGTTGAACTCGATGAACTGATCGCCCAAGCCAGAACCCGACCCACCCGTCTGAGCGATGACAAGATCCTCCGACTCGGCGCCCTCTATCGAGCGGCTACCGCGGATCTCGCCCAAGCTCGGCGTCAGTTCCCAGACGAGCAGACGGTGGTCCGCCTCGAGAGCCTCGTCGTGCGATCTCGCGCTCTCGTGTACGCCAAGAACCGCAAGGGCGGTGGAATCATCGAATTTTATTCGACTGGCTATTGGCGGCTTCTGGTCGAAAGGCGGGGCCTGCTGGCCCTCGCCCTCGGGCTGCTCCTGGTACCGGCTGCGTTCGGAGCAGCACTCGCCCTGGTCCGGCCCGAGGTGGGCGCCACCCTGGTCCCTGCGGCGTTCTTGTGGGTGACCGATCCTCGGGGCGGAGGAACCGACCTTGGTCTGAGTGGCGAACAACTTGCTTCTTTTTCGACCTTCGTTCTGACCAACAACATCAGGGTGACCCTGCTCGCGTTCGCAGCAGGGATCACGTGGGGAATCGGAACTGCCGCCACCATGATTCTCAACGGTCTCATCCTGGGCGCCACCACCGGGCTGGCAGTAGGAGCTGGCAACAGCGCGTTGATGGTCGAAGCGGTCGCAGCCCACGGCATACTCGAAATGTCTTGCATAGCGGCCGGCGCCGTCGCGGGCCTACGCATGGCATCAGCCCTGGTCAGACCAGGCAACCGCTCACGGCGCGCCGCCCTCGTCGCTGAAGCCGGACCGGCCGCTCTATTGGCACTTGGAACAGTTCCGTTTCTGGTGATCGCCGGGATCGTGGAGGGGTTCATCTCGCGGACCGGGACCTCCGCGGGGCCGGCAGTCGCCATTGGCCTTGCGCTCGGTGGCGGATACTGGCTATTGGCTGTTACCAGGGGGCGCGGCGGTCAGCCGGCATCCACCGCACGGTTGGGCTCCTAGCCCGCCTCGCCCAGTCATACCAGGCTAAGTCGGTGGATCCAGGCTCAGAGTCTGGCGGCTGCCTTGGCCCTCAGATAGGCGGAGACACACCCTGCACTCAGCGTTGCGGGCGGCCCTTCGACGACCTGGGCTCCGTAGTGACGAACCAGACGCACGGCCTCGACCCTGGCGGTGAGAACATCGAGCGCGGCAACTGCTCTTGCCGCTCCCTCCAGGTCGGCTGGAAGCGTCGTAACGGCATCCTCGACATCCGGATCGACAACGCTGGCAACGGTGACTGAATGGCGCCTGGCCAGCACCCTGATAGCCGCCACAAGTGGCCGGGCGGCGGCCGGGTCGAGAAGATCGGTCAGAACCAGCACGAAAGCTCTCTTCATACCCGCGACCCTCTCAAAGGCCTTTCGGTAGTCCGAATCGCCCGGAGAGGGTTCAAGATCGAAAATGGCCTTGGCAACCGCGTCTGCGCCCCTGCGGCGCGGCGGGAGATCCACCGTGAGCTCGCTGTCAAAGGCCACAACGCCGACCCGGTCGCCAAGCACCTGGCTCACGGCGGCCATCGCGGCCGCAACGTCGACAGCCGCGTCCAGGCGCGTGATCCGGCCGATTGGCGCAGACATCAACCGACCCGCGTCTATCACGCAAATGACATCACGCTCCTGCTCAACCCTGAATTGGTTGACGAGCGGACGCTGGTGTCTTCCGGTGGCAAGCCAGTTGACCTGGCGGATATCGTCTCCTTCTACGTAGTCTCGGATGGCCTCAAACTCGGTCCCCAGCCCAAGCGGTCCCCTGGTCCTGAGGCCTTGCGTTCGGAACAGACCAGTTCGAACACTCGCGGCCAATCGCCTAGCTGCAGGAAGGTCCGGATAGACAGCGAATTCGAGCGGATCGCCGACAATCTTGGTGGACATGCCGAGGCCCAGGGGACCGGTGACTCGCACTGCCGGTGCACCAAGCACGTGGCGTCCCCTGCGCTCGGCGAGCAAAGTCGCTTCCAGGCCTCGTCTGCCAATGGGGGGCTCGACAACGACATCTGGCGGAGACGGCTGGCGGACCCTGGCACGTCTCACCGATGGACCGGTCAGATCGATTTCGATCTCGGCGGGTACTCCTCGCGAGATGACTTCTGTGACACGTCGCTGCATCCTCGGATGCTTCCTCGCAACCAGACCATCGACCGCGGCTGCGGCCAACACCGCCACGAACAACAGATAGACCAATCCGATCGGGATGGGAGCGTTCAGGAGGACCGCTAGGAGGGGTACCAGGGCTATTCCGAAGAGGAGGAAACCGGTTCTCGAAGTGGGTGTCATTCTCTCTCCTATCGGGGTATGGCCACCGATGCCACAGCCGATGCGACTGCGTCCTCTGGCCGGTACGCGTCGATTTCGGCCTCGGGGCGGAGGACGAACCGATGGGTCAAAACATATGGGGCCATGGCCGAAACGTCATCTGGAATGACGAATTC
>CALCCX010000016.1 GCA_937900165.1 uncultured Acidimicrobiia bacterium
GCGTGGATGGTAGGACGCTGCGTACCTCGTCTAGTGTTTTTTATTTGTTTTTTTTCTCTTCTGTTTTGTTTTTTTTTTGAATGATACGGCGACCACCGAGATCTACACTCTTTCCCTACACGACGCTCTTCCGATCTGTTTGGAGTTGTACGTCTTCTACGCCCGCCTCTGGTGAAAACGAAGTCATGGAGGTACATGTCGACCGGAGACAGACCCGCTGAAGCAAACAAGCGCGAAAGATCCGGACCCGCCGTCCGACTGGTGGGACATGGGTGAACCAAACGAATCGAAGAAGCAACTGCTCGTTTTTCAGCCGACTTCGGGTGACGGACCGATCCATCGCATGCCGGAAGGCTGGATGGTCAACACGGTTGATTCCGTTGAGGCGGCAGTAGTCGCGATATCCGGCCGTGCATACGACGTGGTGGTGTCCTCGGCCGAGGAACCCAACCTCGACACCATGAAGGTGTTGGTAGCGGCGCGTGACAGTCGACCCAATTCGGTCCGAATACTGGCCACCGGCAACCTCGGGTCTGGCCCGACCGTGTCTCTGTCCTCAGCCGCACACCACCACCTGTTCACTCCCGTCGATAGCGTCGTATTCTCAGAGATAGTCGACAGGGCAGAACGAACAAGGGACAACCTGGCGCGAGTGAGGGTCAAGCTCCTGACCAAGGGTCGCAATCTCCCCTCATTTCCGCAGGTCTACATGCAGATCACCGAGGAACTGCAAGCCGGCACCGGCGACATCGGTCGGATAGCAGACATCGTTCGCCGAGACCCCGGCCTGATCGCCAGGGTTTTGCAGTTGGTGAATTCGCCGTTCTACGGTCTGCGCAACACGGTTCCAGATATCGGTCACGCGGTCGGTTTGCTTGGTATCCAGAACTTGCTGGCTCTGGTACTCGCGACCGAAGTGTTCAGTGCATACGAGGCGGACGCGGCCGGACTGTCTGTCAACCGCCTTTGGGCTCATTCTGCTGTCGTGGCCACCTGGTCCAAGAGGATCACCGAGAAAACCGGGGCGAGCCAGGAACTCGCCAACGCGGCCTTCGTGGCTGGCATGTTGCACGACTGCGGCCGGTTGCTCCTTGCTTCTAGCTACCCGAACCAGCACGCCGAGCTGCTCGCCAGAGTGAGGGAAGGCGAAGGCGAACTCATTGAATCAGAACGAGCCCTGCTCGGTGCAAGCCATGACGAGGCGGGAGCGCTTCTACTGGAGAACTGGGGTCTGCCTCACGAGCTGGTGGAAGCCGTTGCCTATCATCATCGGCCGAGCGAATCGATGAGTCGGGCTTTCAACGCCCTCACCGCCGTGCATATTGCCGAACATATTCATAGCGTCGTTGATGGCGGAGGGGTCGAGACCGACGTTCCGCTTGATTGGCAGTATCTCAACGAGGTAGGCGTGACCGAAAACCAGATTGAAGAGATAAAGGTGATCTGCGACGTCGGGTGATCCGGCCGTGGCCACAGCGGTGTAGTAAGTACAGGTGCCGACGCCCGCACGGGCGCTATCGTTGGGCTGGTTGATGATTCCCTTCTCACCCCCCGATAGGGATGGTCCGTGAACCAGTCAGGGTCGCTGCGGCGTCTTGGTGCTCACCTCCATCAAAACTCCATCCGCACCGACGGGCCATTCACACTGCGGTCTGGGCGAGTGGTGTCTTGGTATCTAGACGCCCGCCAGACCACCTTCGATGGTGAGGGCGCTTCTGTGGTCGGAGAGACGGTCCTGGAGGTACTCGAAGATGTGCAGGCAGTGGGCGGGATGACAATGGGCGCAGACCCGATCGCGATGGCCACAGCTCTCGCCGCAACAGCCGGCGGAAAGTCCATGCGGCGTTTTCGATACGCAAGGAGTCGAAAGGACATGGAGTTGGCGGCCGCCTGGTCGGACCGGTTGGCAGAGGGGATCGGGTGGCAATTGTTGAAGACACCACCACCACTGGAGGCGCTTTCTTCGAAGCCATCGAGGTGGCTCAATCCGAGGGTCTGGAGATCGTCCAAGCGATCGTCCTTGTGGATCGCAGTGGCCAGGTCACTGCCTCGGGTATGGCAGCGCGTGGGATACCGTACGTGGCGTTGTTGACCCCTGAGGTTCTTGGTCTGGAGGCCTGAATGCAGCTCGTAGTGCGCCGCAGCGCCCTTCGGATGTGGCTTTTTGCCATCCTCGGGGTGCCTTTCATCATCTTCGGAATCGACACCCTCGGTGGGCGGCGCCTCACTACTCGTATCACCGATCTCATCTATCCAGGAGAAAACACGGTTCCCCCAGCCATCGAGACCCATGAACTGGCCTGGGCGTGGGCATTCTTGGTCGCAGGTGGGATATTCACGGTGTGGGCCCTGAAGGAACTCATCGCTCCTCGCCGTGTCGTGACCGGCGACTGGAGGGGGGTGTCCATCGGTCTGGCCGGGCCATTCTGGCCGGCAACCCGGGTTCCGTGGAGCCTCATCGATGACATCAGATCCGGAACCGCTGGAGATGGTGAGTCCGACTTTCCGGTCCTTGTGTTCGATTTGCGTGACCGTGGTGACCTTCCGGAACGTCCTTGGGGAGCGAGGTGGGTGGATCGAGATCGCCTTGCGGTGGCGTCACGGGATTGGGACCACAGCGCGCAGCGTGTTGCCGTTCAGCTACGGCAGTTGGCAGGCGAAGTGCTGGTCGGTGAGTCCCCCGTTAACGCCTTGGAAGCGACGCCGTTTCTCGGCCCGTGAGTCCCTACGACCTCGATGGTTGGGAGATTCTCGAGCTCGAGCCTCCGACCTCAGGTGGGTCCGTCGATCGGAAGTCGACGTGAGTTTGGAAGTCGGCGCGCATGTTGATGCAAACGACCCGATCGCAGAGGCTCGAGCGCGAGGTATACGCATCGTTCAATTCTTCCTGGGCGACCCCCAGTCATGGAAGAAGGCACCGGCCCGCGATGACTCTGAAGAACTGAAGGCGTCGGATCTCAGCATCTATGTGCACGCGCCGTACCTGGTGAACCTGGTGAGTCCCAACAACCGCATTCGGATTCCTTCGCGCAAGATCCTCGACGACACCATCGAGCGGTCCGAAGAGATCGGCGCTGCCAGCATCATCGTCCACGCTGGGCATGTGGCAGACGAGGACGTTGCCGAGGGTTTTCCTCGGTGGGCCAAAGCACTCGAACTGATCGAGACAGACATACCGATTCTCATCGAGAATACGGCAGGCGGCACCAATGCCATGGGTAGACGTCTCGACGTCCTCGCCAGGTTGTGGGATGTAATCGGCGATCTGAACCCCGGCTTCTGTCTGGACACTTGCCACGCCTGGGCGGGAGGCGAAGACATGGAGGGGCTGGTCGATCGGGTCCTGGCTATCACCGGCCGAATCGATCTCGTTCATCTCAACGATTCTCGTGATCCGTTTGACTCGAGGCGCGACCGGCACGCGAATCTCGGTTCGGGCCACATCCCAGAAGAGCTGTTGGTCGGGGTAGTCAGCGAGGCAAACGCTCCGACCTTGCTCGAGACCCCCGGTGGTGCGGCTGAGCACGTCGTCGATCTGAAGTGGTTGCACGATCGCCTCTGATCCGATTGTGGGTGATCTGGGAACCGAGCCCGGTCGTTGGTGCGTCCCATCACCATGAGACGTATGAGTTTGCTAGTCAACCCCAGTCGTGTGGCCTGATGATTTCGCCCAAGACCGTGATGAGGGGATTGCCATCGATCTGATCGAAGGCTGAAGTTCAGTGGAGGATTTGTCCATACCGATGCAAGGTTCTGGCGATCGCCTGTTCCCGCAGGAAATGCATCAGCTCGATCCGGCCGGCGCCGGTGACCGGTGCATCAATGATCGTGAGTTCGTGGGTAACCGCCTTGGCCCTCAGCTCAGGTGGCACGGTGCCCAGATGGCGGATTCGCTGCTCAGAGAGCACCGCGGTTCCGGCTGCGAACTCGGCTGAAGGCGCAACGGTGGCCCCCGGCAGGAAGGGCAATGGCTCCGAAACGCTGACTGTCATGCGAACGCCGGCTCTAGTTGCCGCAAGAACCGTCCTGGCGGCTTCGAGCGGGAATGCGTCCGATTCGACTCTCAACGTGATGTCAGGAATCGGGCGGTAGCGGAAAATGTTGGCCTCGTACACAAGGGCGCTCGGATCGTGTTCCAACGAGAACTCCCGTTCCCACCAGTACTGGTCCGAGCCGGCCGCCGCGGCCAACCAGACGCGATCGTCTTCGGACAGATGTTCACAGAGTCGATCGAGGACATGGGCGATCTTCTTGTCCAGCTTGGCCTGATGGACAGGGAGATCGCGCTCTGTCCATGTACCCAGCTGGAGTAGATAGTTGGGTCCGCCGGCCTTGGCTCCGGGGCCGACAACAGATCGTTTCCATCCGCCGAAAGGCTGACGGCGAACGATCGCGCCGGTGATGTGCCGGTTGACGTAGGCGTTGCCCACCTCGACCTTCTCCAGCCAGTGATCTACCTCTTCGGGGTCGAGTGTGTGGATTCCGCCGGTCAGACCAAAAGGCGACGCGTTCTGGAGTGCGATGGCGTGGTCGAGGTCGCGGGCGGCCATGAGCCCGAGGACCGGTCCGAAACATTCGGTCAGATGAAACCACGAATCCTGTCGCACTCCGAGCCGGATTCCTGGCGACCACAACCGGCCGTCTCCTTCTTCGTTGCGGGGCCTCGCCAGCCATTCCTCTCCTTTGTCGAGAGTGGTGAAGGCGCGCTCCAGCTTGCCTGTAGCGGGAAGGATGACGGGACCCATGACCGTCGAGCTGTCTGCGGTGGCGCCGATCGCCAGAGAGGTTGCGCCGTCGAGGAGTTGGCGTCTGAAACGGTCGGACTCGTACACATCCCCGACCAGGATGCCGAGCGAGGCGGCCGAGCATTTCTGCCCTGAGTGTCCGAATGCGGAGCGGAGTAGGTCGGCGGCAGCTAGATCGAGATCGGCATGTGGGGTGACGATGAGGGCGTTCTTGCCGCTGGTCTCGCCAAACAATCGGAGATCGGGCCTCCAACCCCTGAACAGGCGGGCGGTCTCGAGCGAGCCGGTGAGAATGACCGCGTCGATATCCGGGTGGCTGATGAGATGTCGACCGACGTCGTCGTCCGGAGTCCTGATGAATTGGAGCGCATCTGGCGGAATCCCGGCCTCCCAACACGCTTCCGCTACGATCTCGGCACATCTGGGCGTTTCGGTGGCCGGTTTGAGGACCACCGTATTGCCGGCGGCCAAGGCGGCCAGCACACCTCCGGCGGGGATCGCCACCGGGAAATTCCATGGCGGCGCCACCACCACCACTCCAAGTGGCGAGAAACCGGCACCATCCATTGTGTCCTGTTCTATCGTCCGGACTCCTGACCAGCCGGCGCCGTCGTTCGTCTCGGTTACCCCGGCGTGATCTCAGGAGGCCCTCTTAGATGCCTAGTGGAGCGCCCCCTGGTCGAGTTGGCGACGTCGGCGGTCGACGTCGACTGCGCC
>CALCCX010000017.1 GCA_937900165.1 uncultured Acidimicrobiia bacterium
GGCACAGGTGACGCTGGGTGGGATGTGTTAGGACGGCCAGGCTGCTGATGGTGCCGGGGTGCGCACCGACAGTGGAGACGGTTGGAGCGAGTGGTAACCGCTGGCGATCGATGCCGAGCACGGTCCAGATCCGGATTCGGCAGAATTCGCGGCTGCTCGTCTGGCCACCGAACCGCTGTATGTCGGCGAGGTCGAGCGAGTCCAATACCGCGTCGAGGCGCCCGATCCATCTCGGGTCGAGGCCGAGCTCGTGGAGACGTCCGCCCGAAGTCTCAGTACGGTGGAAAAGCTGAGTCGCCTGGCCAGGCGAGTCACCTGGTCGACATCAACCGCAGGCGCATCACCGGCTCAGCCGACCATTGTGCCTCGGGAGGATTGGGGTGGAGATGCGTGCCTGGCCGGTAACGAGAAGGAGCCTCATTACACCGACGGGGTGCGAATGGTGTTCGTCCACCATACCGCCACCTCCAACACCTATTCGGCAGCTCAGGCCCCTGACGCCATCTATGCCATCTGCGCCTATCACGTGCAATCCAGAGGATGGGACGACATCGGCTACAACTTTGTGATCGATCGCTTCGGCGCGATTTATGAAGGCAGGGCAGGGGGCGTCGACCAGCCAGTCGCAGGGGCGCACACGGGCGGCTTCAACTACTACTCAACGGGGATTGCCATCCTGGGCAACTTCGACCTGGTGGCCCCCTCGCAGGCTTCGATCGATGCCCTGATTGAGCTGGCCGCCTGGAAGCTAGACCTTTCCCACGTCGATCCCACCGCAACCAACGAACTCGTGTCGTTGGGCTCTTCGAAATTCGAAGAGGGAGAGATCGCCAATCTCTTCACAGTTGCCGGCCATCGCGACGCTTCGATCACGTCGTGTCCTGGCACCTTGTGCTATCCGCTGCTCACCGACATACGACCCCAGATTCTCGAATTCGGTGGTGCCAAGATTTTTGGAGGAGGCCCATCGGTAGTGCCACCCCTCGTCGACCAGCCGGCTCAGTTCCCGTTCTCTTTCACCGAGCCGATGGCCTGGGAATTCGCTCTGACCTCTCCTTCCGGCGCAGTCGTTGTACAAGAGTCTGGGAGTGGGACGTCAGGCGAGGTCGTTTGGGACGGATTGGTGAACGGAGCCGCCGCCGAGCGAGGTGAATACAGCGTGTCGCTCGTCGCGACCACGCTTGACGATGGTGAGGCCCCACGTCCGGTCGAAGAAACTCTCACCTGGTTCAACCCGCCATTCGCGGATGATGATTTCAACCTTCACGAGGAGAACATCAATGCCATAGCGGCGGCCGGGATCACTCAAGGGTGCAGCTCGGTCTTCACGTGGCTGTTTTGCCCGTTCAACGATGTGCCGCGCGACCAAATGGCATCGTTCATAGCCAGGGCCCTCGACCTGCCTCCAGCTTCCGAGGACTATTTCAGCGATGACAACGCAAATACGCACGAGGCTGCCATCAACTCGCTGGCCGAGGCGGGTATTGCCGTCGGATGCGAAGCCGGACGCTACTGCCCCTCCGAAACCGTGTCTCGGGCGCAGATGGCGACATTCTTGTTCAGGGCATTGGGACTCGCCGAAGTGGACGAAGATCGATTCAGTGACGACAATGGCAGCATTCATGAGGTCAGCATCAACGCGGTGGCCGCCGCGGGGGTAACTGTCGGCTGCGGCGACGGAACCAACTTCTGCCCGGCCGACTCCGTGTCAAGGGCGCAGATGGCCTCTTTCCTCGCAAGAGCGTTCGTCAACGGAGCTAACTGATCAACCCCCGAATCCGAATACGCCAAATCTTTCTCGTCGTCGCCGTCATGGCGACGACTTTCAACGTTGGACCCGTCGTCGCCCAAGAAGACAGCTTCACGTTCCAGGGCGCCGGCTGGGGCCATGGAGTCGGATTCAGCCAATGGGGGGCTCGCGGCCAGGCCATGGAGGATCCCTCCAAGACGGGCGAGGAAATCGTCTCCTACTACTACACCGACTCCCAGGTCGAAGATCTCTCGTCTCTGACCCTCGCCAACGATTTCCTCGAGACGGTCGACCAGCCGCTGTGGGTCGGGTTGGCTCAGAACGTACAGGTGCTCGAGTTCTCAGCCCTCGGCGGTCCGCTGGAACTGTGCATGTCAGATGGGGCGGGCAGTTGTGTCTCGCCCGGACCGCCGGTAGCAGGTGAGACCTGGACCTTTGAACGAATTTCGGCGGGTGTGTGCGCGTGGTACTTGTCTGGGACACAGCAAGGACAGACAGGCAAATGCCGAGCCTCGATCGGGTGGCCGGACGCGGTCGGTGTTCAGGTCAAGGATCGGACGAATTCGGCGCCGATTTGCAGCGGAGTCACCAACCTGTCTGCCTGCGAGTATCGCGACGGAACGCTGAAATTGCGCGACGATCCGGTTGACGTCGGTTTCCACGTCGTATTGGCGGTGGCCCTCGAGGACTACCTGAAAGGCATCCGAGAACTCCCAGACGACTGGGAGCGGGCCGGAGTGAACGAGGCGCAGGCAATTGCTGCTCGCTCCTACGGGGCCTACGAGTTCTTTGCCAAGGAGGTCGGAGGTCGCACCGAATTCGATGCAGGTCTTTCGGACGCGCAAAAGAATGCGTGTTGGTGTCACTTGCATGACGACACTCGGGATCAATTTTTCGTCGGATACGACCGGGAGGTCGGCGCGCCGAGCTGGGTGGAGGCGGTCCAGGCGACGGCCGGGCGGGTCGTGACGTATCTGGAGCCCGGGTATCAGTCCTACACGCAGGCAGGAATCGTCCAGGCCTTCTATTCCGCCTCGTCCGGGGGTTGGACGGAGTCGAACACGGATGGTTTTGGGTCCTCGGTCCAGTTTCCCTACCTCGTGCCGGTGCCAGATCCATGGGCCATCGACCCCACGATCGGGAACCCAAACGCCTCATGGGAAAAGACCGTCAAAAAGACCACCATCGCCGGCCTGCTCAACTGGGACACAGTGAGCTCCGCCACCCTCGACTCCGGCCCTCCGGGAGCGACGGCGCGCTTCACGGGGCTGGACGATGGTGTCTCCGTATCGATCATCAAGAATGGCCAGTGGTTACGCAGCTCGCTTGGTCTGCTCTCCCCGGCGGTTAGCGCGATCGACGGGGTGGGCGCTGGTCCTCCACCAATCTTCTCCGACATCGGCGGCTCGGTTCACGAGGCTGCGATCCTGGAGATCTACGAGGCCGGCATAACCCAGGGGTGTGAGGCCGGCCTGTACTGCCCTGGTGAGAGCGTGTCGAGAGCACAAATGGCGACCTTCCTTGCCGCAGCCCTCGATCTGCCTGATGCAGCGGCCGACTACTTCGGTGATGACGGTGGCTCCGTACACGAACCCGCGATCAACCAACTCTACGAGGCTCAGGTGACGATTGGCTGTGCGGACGGTCTGTACTGCCCAGGTCGACCGGTTACCAGGGCACAGATGGCGGCGTTTCTCGCGAGATCGCTCAACTTGACAACTCAGAGTGGCGATCCATTCATCGATGATGACGATTCGCTTTTTGAAGATGAGATCGGGGCGATCGCCGCGGCTGGCATTACCATTGGCTGCGCCGCCGACCTCTTCTGTCCAGACGAAGCCGTATCGCGGGCGCAGATGGCGACGTTCATCGTCAGGGGGTTCCTCTCCTCTTAGCCCATTCCTGGCATTGATCGTCTTCGGCCTGATTCTCGGAATGGCCCAGCAGGCGGAGGCTCATGAGGAGGACGCCTACGAGTTCACGGGTGCCGGCTGGGGTCATTCGATCGGCATGAGCCAGTACGGTGCCTACGGTCAGGCTCTTGAGGGTTTCACCAGCCTCGAGATCATCGAGTACTACTACTCTGGCGTTGAAGTGAGGACGTTGGACGACCTCGTGAGCGCCGGGGAGCTGGCCGAGACCGCTCCGCTGATCGCAGACAATCGACCACTCTGGGTGGGCATACGGCAGAACGAAGGTTCTTTTGAGGTGACGCCGGTCGGCGGTCCTTTCGAGCTGTGTCGAATCAACGAGGACGACTCGACCAGCTGTGTGGATGGTGGATGGGCCGGCGGGTCCGCGGTCGCCTGGACAATCAGCCGGTCCAATACGGCCCCGCTGCAAGCAGATCCTGTCTGGGAATGCAGAGCGGGTCCATCGACGACTCCTGGAGCCCCAGCCCTCGAAGATGGCAACTGCAAGCTCGACCTGCGGTGGGGAGAGACCGGCCAGGCGATCAGGGTCGCCTTGGATGGTGATCGCTGTGCCGATCCGAGTGGTGGGCTCGACCGGGAGTGTTTCAACAACGGTGTCCTCCATGTGCGAGACGCCGGAGTCAGCGAAGGTTTCCATGTCGTGCTCGGCATCGGACTGGAGGAGTATCTCTACGGTCTTGGCGAGATGCCCTCGTCATGGCCCTCTGCGGCGCTCGAAGCCCAAGCCATGGCCGGCAGGAGTTACGCGGTGTTCCGACTCCTCGGCAACGAACAGCCGGCCTCGGCCACCGCGTACGACGTCGGCATGAGTGCCGCGAGACGCGCATCGTGTTGGTGCTACATCTATTCGACGGTGATCGACCAGAACTATGTCGGGTTCGCCAAGCAGGGCGCGGTGTCCGGTGGGGCGTCTTGGGTGGCAGCAGTCGATGCCACCGCCGGCCAAGTGATCACCCACCCCACATCGTCACTCAACCAGGCCACGGTCATTCAGGCGTTCTACCACTCTTCTTCTGGGGGCTGGACGGAAACCAACGTGACCGTCTGGGGCGGAGGTGAAGTCGACTATCTCCAAGAAGTCGACGACAGCTGGTCTGTTGACCCCGCCGTGGCCAACCCCTATTCGTCCTGGACATTCACCGCGACCGCTTCCACGCTGGCGGATCTGGTCGGCTGGGATGGGGTAGACGCCGTCTCTCTAGTCAACGGTCCCCCGGCCGCGACGTTCCAGTTCGTCGGCGTCCATGACGGTGCCGAGGTGTCCAAGGTGGTCTCGGCTGCCTCGCTCTACTACGGCCTTGGAACCCGCTCTCCTTACATCGATGGGGTGAAGGTTGAGCGGTCTGTGCCGTTCGACGACATCGAAGAGACCATCCACCGTGATGCGATCCTGGCCATCCTCGATGCAGGGATAACTTCAGGGTGCGATGCGACGAACTACTGTCCGACGGAATCGGTCAATCGGGCCCAGATGGCAACTTTCCTGGCCAGGGCGATGGGCCTCGAACCCATCGAGGGTGCGACGTTCGCTGACGTACCGGCTGCCAGTGTGCACGCCGGCTCGATCAACGCGATCGCCGAGGTCGGCATAACGCTTGGTTGCCGGGACGGGCTGTTCTGTCCTGGCGAAGTTGTGAATCGCTCTCAGATGGCCACCTTCCTGGCGAGAGCGCTCGAACTCGAACCCATCGAGGCCGGAGTATTCACCGATGTTCCCCCAGGGGGCGTGCACACCCCCTTGATCAACGCGATCGCCCAGGCCGGCATATCAGTTGGTTGTGACGAAGGGCGCTACTGCCCGGATGACCCAGTATCGCGCGCCCAGATGGCCACCTTCCTTGCCAAGGCCTTCATCTGGTCAGCGGCGAGTTGATCCGACCAGGAACCCAGATCCCCATGCCAGGTGCATGGTTGGCAGCACTACCGGCAGTTGCAAGGCCGAGAGCTGGCGCCGCCTGATCGCCTCCACAACTGCACCAACGGTTACAAAGCCGAAATACAAACCAGGGATCAGCCAAGCGAATCGTCTCCAAGGAGTGAGAACCGCAATGGCGGACAGTGCCAATCCGAGCGTCAACGCAACAGGGGCGACCTGGCGCCATTTCAGCGCAGAGAGGTTGGAGGCGAGCATGACCCTCTTCCACTTGCCGTAGTCGAAGTACTGACTCCACAGGCCGCTGATCGAAGAGCGGGGGCGATACTCAACCACCAGGGACGGATCGAACCACACGACGTGACCGCGTTTTCTGATTCGATGATTCAGCTCGTAGTCCTGGTTGCGGATCAACGTTTCGTCGAATCCGCCTACCTCGTCCAGAACCTCTCTGTCGAACGTGCCGAGGAACACGGTGTCTACCGCGCCGGCTCGCCCCCCGAAGTGAAACCGGGAGTCGCCGACTCCGAGTGGACTGGTCATCGCGATCGCAATCGCTCTCTGCAGTCCAGGTTCACCGACGGCGTGTTGGCGCCCACCCACATTCGCCGCCTTGGTTTCGCGGAGCAATCTCACAGCCTGGTCCACGTAGCCAGGGGGCAAGATGGCATGGCCGTCGCAGCGCACGATGATTTCGCCTGCCGAGGACCTGATCGCCGCGTTGAGTCCGGTCGCGGTCTGGCCGGAAGGATTGTCGACCACGACGAGTTCTTCGATGGATTCGGCCAGCCGGTCGAGTATCTGCCGCGTCCCGTCGATACTTGCACCCTCGGCTATCACGATGTCGATCTGCCCCTCGTAGTCCTGTGCCCGGATTGCGGCGACGGTTTGTCCGATCGTTGACGCCTCGTCGCGAGCGGGGATAACAACGGATACGAGATCGGAAGAGCGTCGTGTAGGGAAAGAGTGTAGATCTCGGTGGTCGCCGTATCATTAAAAAACAAAAAAACAAAATAAACAA
>CALCCX010000018.1 GCA_937900165.1 uncultured Acidimicrobiia bacterium
AGCAGCGACTGGGTCGGATGGATTGCCGAGAACGGGTTCGCCCACGCGGCAGCCCGGAACGGGGAGATGGTGTTTCGTGACTTCAGGACAGGCGAGGTGATCGAACTTGGGCCGATGCCCGGCGATGGCTGCGGGCGGTGGTACGGCGAGCGGGGCTGGGATCGACGATTCGCACTTTCCGGTTCCAGGGACCGGTTGTGGCTTGGCCCGTTCGACGGCCCCTGGGAAGTCGAGCTCGAACTGGACGGATCGAAATTCTTCACTCGGAGAGCCTTTGGACAAGAGCGGTTCTTTCTGATCGGCAACGACTCGGTGCAACTTGTTGATTCTCAGACCGGCGGATTCGTTGGCGCTTCGATTGAGGGGCTGCGCGAACCGTCGGCGTTCTTGGACAGTGGTGGTGAGATTGCCGTCGTACTGTCGATTTCGGAGACGTCAGCCGGTGCAACTTCGCTCCTGGTCTTGAATCCAATCGATGGAACCGAGCTCGTCCGGGGCGAGATTCCTGCCCGCCTGGACAGGTTCGAGTTCGATCCGATGTCGGCTCAGGGGTTTGCGGCGACAGACAATGGACGTTTGCTGACGATCAGTTTGGAAACGGCCGAAGTGGTCGCTGACGTGGCTCTTTCTGGTGGACCGGTGTACACGCTGCGGACGCGCCAGGACGGAACGATCATGGTGATGTCAATCGGCCCGCAGGGAGGGCTCGAGGCCGTCGATGGCCGCACCGGTCCGCTGCAAGACGAGTCGGTGCCACTCACTAACTTGACCGGCGGCCAGTGGCGGACGGATGAGACCTTGATCACCTGGGACTCCACCTACCAGGTCGATGTGCTCGACCTGGAGGCCGAATCTCTGGTCGAGCGACGTTTGCCATACAACGGCGTGGGCAGGGTCGGAGAGGGAGGGCCGCGGGTCACGGTCGACGTCGAATCTGGCGTCGCCGTTGTGTTCGACGACGCCAGTCAACCGAGGGTGATCGAGCTGGCGACTGGCGACGAGACCCTACTTGGTCTCCGCACGCCCACAGGCGAAGTGTTCCCAGGAGTAGATGGGGGCGTATTGCCCGGTGGGTTTGTGCAAGTCTCTGAGGACCTAGAGGTCGCTCTCTGGATCGGCGAAGAGATGGTGGATCGGAAAACCCTCGCGACCGCCGACGGCGTCACGCTTGCCGGCGCAGCGGGCGTCGGGTCTCGGGTTGCACTCGGCGGTAGCCGAGACGATGGAACCGTCGAAGTGCATCTCGTGGAGCTTGGGGGCGGCGAGATCAGAGATCTCTTCTTCATCGAGACCAGGGAAGTGGCCGGTGCCTTTCCAACTGCTGATGATGGTCTCATCATCCTTGGGTCCAATGGGACACTGACCACATATGACGCGGGCGGGACGATCACCGACGAGTTCGCGGTCGGCTCGCTCGAGGACGTGGGGGCTGGCGCTTTCGACGGGAGTCACCGCATCGTGTTGGTACAAACAAGTTCCGCCGGTAGCGAAGTCACGATCATTGACCTGGACGATGAGTCCGTGCGGGCGTTGCCATCGTTTGGCCAGGTAGAGAACATCGGCTTCGCGCGTGACGGCGAGATGCTGGTGATCCAGAGCCTCGACGGCGCGGTGAACTTGTGGGATGTGGAAGCCGATGCGTTCGCCGGAACACTCTGGAACGGCACTGGTGCCGGCTTCGGCGGACCTTGGTACGACGAAGCGAGCGACTCGATCTGGGTGCTGACGAGCGAGGACATCGTCCGGTTGCCTCTCAACGAAACCGTGTGGCACCAGCGGGCCTGCGAGGCCGCCGGGCGCGACCTCACGCAAGACGAGTGGGACCGGCTCGTCCCCGGTGGCGGACCAGTGCAGTCGGCCTGTCCCTGAACACACTGCTGACCAGACGATTTCGCCTGTTGTCTGGCTGTAATGTCCTGAGATGGCCTCGACATGCGCGCCACGGATGATCTTCCTCTGAATGCCAAACCGGCACCAATGGAGGTACACATCATGCGTCATCTGCGAGTTCTTCAGGTCATCACCATCGCGACCCTCACCCTCTTGGCTTCCTGTGGAGCCAACGACCCAGCCGTCACCGCCATTGGCGACGCGCCGTCGAGCGACGCCAGCCGAGCCGTGGTCGAAACCGATGTCGAGTCGTGTGCAGGCATTGGAGACGTCTTCCAACTCGATGTTCCGGGCACGTATGCCGCGTTTGCCATGCGCTCGGGTGGATCGATGTCGACAGAGGTGCGGGGCGGCCACGGCGAGCTGCTTGCAACCTCCCACCGGACGATGGCGACTACGGGCGGCATCGACATCCTCTCCGGGTTTCGATTCGGTATCGCGCCTCCGCAGGTGTTCGAGGTGGAATCAAGCGTCCTCATCCAGGTCCAACACGACAATTCCCCGTACGAACTTGTGCTTGTCCGCGTCGACGGCACCAGGGAGTTCAGTGGCTTGACCGTGCGCCCTCCGGTTGAAAAGATCGTCAACGAGTCAGGTTCCTGTCTGATCGGTGACTTGCGTGAGACCTTCAAGATTCACACCGAGGCCGTGTACTCCGATACCGGCGCTCGCCAGGTCTTCCTCGTTGATTCTCCAAACCGCCTTATCGACCACTGAACCTCAGTGGTCGATGTCTACGGATTCGGCATTGCGGGTCGCCGACGCCATGGCCTTCTCACACCGCGACCCACTCGATATCGTCGCCCACGGTCTCGCCAACCACAGCCGCACTCGCGCCACGGTGTGGCCGGGGGG
>CALCCX010000019.1 GCA_937900165.1 uncultured Acidimicrobiia bacterium
TGTGACTGGAGTTCAGACGTGTGCTCTTCCGATCTGGGCTTGATTTCGACAGCCAGTCTGACCCCATCGAGCTCCGCTACTTCGGAGAGATCGGCCTTTACGGTCCGTAGTCCCCCGCCGACGGCTCGCTCGCCTGCCACAGCACCCTCTAGATCGAGGCCCTTGGTCCGCAGGTCCGTCAGCGCGACCCGGGCAAGGGCGTTGGACAACCGGATCTGGACGGCCTTCCCAGTCTTGCTGCCTACGGTGGTGGCCTCGCGAATGTACTCCGCCGATGCGCAGCAGTAGTCCGAAATCGTCGGCTCATCGATGCCCACCAGGGCGTCCACTAGATCGAGTCCCGTCACATCGCTCATGTCATCGTGAAGCCGTGAGGTCGAGAACTGACTGGCTGCTCTCCTCAACGGCTGACCGGACCCTGCTGAGGCAGATCTCGAAGTAGTCGGGGTCGATTTCGCAGCCAACGCTGTTCCGGCCGCATAAGGCCGCTGCGGCTGATGTTGTGCCCGTGCCAAGAAAGGGGTCAAATACGGTGTCGCCGACGAACGAGAACATTCTGATCAGTCGTCCGGCCAACGTCATCGGATAGGGCGCCGGATGTTCGCGTGTAGATGCCCCACCGATCCGCCAGATCTGTTGGAACCATTCGCTGTGCTCCTCGGCCGACAGGATCGACATCAGCCTTGTCGCGAGTTCGGGTTTGCGGTAACCGCCCGGCTTGCGCTGGAAGAGGATGTACTCGATGTCGTTCTTGATCACGCCATTGGGTTCGTATGGCTTGCCGTAGAACCCACCTGGTCCCATCTCATACTGACCGTTGGCAATCTTGTACCAGATGATCGGCGCAAGGTTGTCGAAACCGATCGCCCGACACCTCTCCTGGATGCTGGCGTGGAGAGGAAACACGAGGTGCCGCCCGAATGCCTTACGAGAAACATTCACGTCCCCTACGACGATCACCATCCGGCCACCGGGCACCAGAGCGTCATAAGCCCGCTGCCATACCTCGTCCAACTCATCGAGGAACTCGTCGTAGTTCTCGACCTCACCGAGCTGGGCCTCGTTGTCGTTGTACTTCTTGAGTGTCCAGTACGGCGGGGAGGTGAGGACCAAGTCGACACTGCCCTCGCCTAGCTCGATCCGCCGACTGTCGCCCAGGTGGAGCTCGTGACCGCTAGGTAGCGAACCGATCTTGTTCGAAATACTCTCGAAGGATCGAGGGTCCTTTGCGATAGCCGGGAAGGCCCGTTGTGGCTCCGCTTGAACCTGCTCCAAGAGATCTCTCGGCGCGGCGGCCTCGACCTGCTCGGAGCCAAGCGGGACGCCAACGTACTCGATCCGTGCCTCTTCTTTCATTGAGTCACTGTTACTCATGTGCCGCCTCTTCGAATCTGACGCGTTACGCGGGTATGCGTGGCTCGCACTGCGAATCACATAGACGTAACCTTGCCGAGAATCTAGCCGCCCTCTGTGACATCGGCCTATCTCATGCGCGATGATCGAGAATCGGCCCGCGCTCATCGCACCAACCTGCGTGGTCGAGCAGGCGTGTTCCGCCTAGCCGTTACCGATATCCGTGCCAACCCGGGTCCTAGATTCGTGAGAGTCTGCGCATCCGGCACACGAGACGACGTCGAGCTTTGGGTCCCCAGAAAAGACGGCGCCAAATCGACGGTCTGCGGGACTGTCTCCGGGTTTCTCTCAGACGCCCGCCTCCTCTTGGCGATCGCCTTCACGGTTTCCTAGCTCGAGTCTTCGTGCTTCACCGGGACCCCGCTTCCCGAACACGTTTGTGGGCCTCGATCATCCAGGCTTGGATTCGCTTGCTGTCTGGGTCAGGACGAATCGATACGTCTTGGCCGATGGTCTCGAGCTGAGTGTCGAGTTACTGGCTACGTTCCTACCAGTCGTCGAATTCGACCTCACCGCAACGAACGGAGCGCAGCCAGTCCGCTGGTACGCCTCGCATCGGTAGCTCCAGCCGGCCGGTCGTCAGTAACTCAAGACACTGGAACCCGAGACGAGCGCAGTGCATCGCGTACTTCGTGTCATACCCAAACTCATCTATCAACTCCTCCCGACCGCCACTGCCCCGCCTGCCGTGACCACCACCGCTATCCCCAAGCAATCGACGAGCCTGGGACTGCATGTATCCTCGATACCGAGGCACCACGTGACGACCCACGAACGCCTCGCCGAGGGCTTGTAGTTCCTCACCGAGCGGGGTCGAGAACTCGAC
>CALCCX010000020.1 GCA_937900165.1 uncultured Acidimicrobiia bacterium
TTTCAAGCAGAAGACGGCATACGAGATATATCAGTGTGACTGGAGTTCAGACGTGTGCTCTTCCGATCTACCGGGAAGGCGAAGCCGTCTCACTCGGGGCGAAGCGGGCGACCGCCGACCACACCAGTTCGGCTAGTTCCTCAGGTTCAACCCCGAGCTCGGTTCCGCCTGGACACACCTCCCGGCTCAAGGACCGCAATCCATCTCGAGTGGTACCTGCCCATTTCAAGGCGGCCTCGAAATCGGCCAACGGCTTGGGGATCTCATTGAAGTCTCCGGTGAACAGGGCGCTCTTGATGGTCGAACCGGACAACGCAAGGTAGACCCGGACGAGTCCACCAGGAGTCTTCAACGTGGCAGTGGCGGTGGCGTCGAGATGGGGGGAGCGTTGGTAGAGCCACTCAGTCGACTCGTACTTGTCGCGGGTCAGTTCTTCGGTCAAGGCGACCTCATCGGCAGACGCGGCATCCGCCGTGAGATGCACGTCGAGGGCCTTGGCAAACCCGTTCGCCACCACATCACGAAGCCGTTGCCCCGTCCAGGCCTTCCCGGTCTGTTCTGTGACGGTGGTGACCCGCTGGCCGACCGCCTCGGCGGCTTGATCACCGAGTTTGGCGGCCGGGATCGAGAGCACGTCGAGCATGAACGGGATGTCCAAGTCGGCCAGGATGCTGGCGTGGAACAGCATGCCCCCGGCCCCGTCGATGTAGAGACCGAGGCCGGCGATCTTGCGGCGCCCGACCTTGAGATCGTTCTTGCCACCGAACGAGGCGTCGATTCCGAGCTCGCTGAGCCCGGCGACGATGCCTTCGGAGAACCTGAGCAGCATTTGCTTGGGGCGCTCGGCGGCAGGGGCCGGTCCGACCACGGCAACACCGAGCTGACCCTCGCCCATCACGATCGCCCCTCCTCCGGTCGGCCGACGGTTGATGGTCGTTCCCGTTTCGCGGCAACGTTCGACATCGATCTCGGCTTCGAGGTGTTGGAAACGACCGCACAAAGCGGCGTGGCTGGCGTAGGTGTACAACTTGAGGGTCGGTGGGGTGGGCTCGGCATCCCGGCCATAACGAGCCATGATCGACTCGTCAGACGCCAGGCCAGATGCCGCCCCGATCTCGTCGTCCGTCAGGTATCTCCACTCATTCATTGACTGATCCCTTCAAGGCTGACCTGTTGATATCCGGTGGACCCCTCGCCGACCCAGGTCAGCGAGCAGCAGTACTCGTACAGATCTGGTCGCAGACCCTGTTCCACCGCGTAGTTGATGATGCCCTCGGCCGGGTAGGCGATCCCGTTCAGCCCGTGATCGACCGCGGCCCGGTCCAGCTCAATCTTCATTGCGCCCATAGGCCGTCCACATCCGAGATTGATCTTGGTGGTGGGCAGAGTGGCGCGCGCCTCGGCGAAGAAGTCGGCGCATTCGTCGACTGGCGGCGGGGGGATGTGCTCCATCGGGGTGCCGACCAGTGGGACGAGGATGACGATGATGAGGGTCGACACCGGGTAGGCGGCGATCATCTCCAGGGCACGGTGCTCGCCCAGGAACTTTCCGTAGTGCATGCCGAGCACCACATGGGGGATGATCCGGATATCCTGGTCGGCCAGAAGCGCCAGCGATCGATCGAAATCTTCTGTGGTCAGATCGAGGTGGTAGACATCGCGGATTGTCTCATCTGCGCCGATGATGTCGAGCATGACCGCGTCGACTCCCACCTTTGCCAAACCTTCGGCGATGATTGGTGAGACCACCCCAGAATGCACGACCACCCGCATGCTGAGCTCCTCGCGAATTCGGGCGATGTGGTCGAGTTGGAACAGGAGAGGAACTCCGCCGGTCCGAGTCGAACCACCCGAGACCAGAAGCCCGTCTGTACCGCCCGCCTGAAGGCGTTTGGCGAGCTCGAAAAGATTCTCCTCGGCCTTGACCGAGATCATCCCGTCGAGCACTTTGGCCTGACAGTGATCACATTGCAGTGCGCAGGCGCTGCCCGTCACCGAGACGGGCAAGAAACGGCGAGGGTTGGTCGGCTTCCACTCCGAAGTCTCCCACCGCTTGAGACCAGGCGCGTAGAACTCCATCACGTCGTCGAAATTGGAACTGCGGGTAGCGAAACCCGGGGTGGACCCGGATGTGGAAACAGTTGGCGCGGTCATTCGGCCAGAACCCCTTCTAGTCGGTAGTGGCGGATCTTGGCTTCGAAACCGGCGATCACCGCATCACGGCCGATCACCAGCATTGGCATTTCCTCCTCCAGTGCCCTGGCACCGATCTCGATCATCCAGCCCTCGGCGTAAGGGGAGCGCTGCACCATCGCCGGGTCGTTCATGGCGGCCGAATTGACCGCCACAATTTCGCCGGAGATCGGCACGATCAGCGAGCCGACAAACTTTTCGGCCTCCAACGTGCCAAACGGCT
>CALCCX010000021.1 GCA_937900165.1 uncultured Acidimicrobiia bacterium
GCCACATCCCGATGCGCCTCCACAACCAGAGCGCCCACAGTGCTATCCACCTCAACATCGAGGTCCGGCACAACATCAAGAGCCCTGGTCGCTTCCATAAACCCAACCTATCAACAGGGTGCGACAAAAACGCGAAGACCGGTAACGAAATGGGCCGTGTCGGAGGGCTCCCGTTGTCAGTCGATCAGGTTGACGTCGGCGTTGAGGGCACGGTACGTCTTGAGGGCCCGATTGTCCCTCGTATGCAGAGTCGCCCCCGCCGCCACAGCCGCCGCGGCGATTAGAGCGTCGTAGACCGATCCACCGGAGATCCCAAGCTCAGGGAGCCGCCCCAGCAGAGCCGTCGCCCCCTCTCGACTTAGGAAGCGCGACATCGGAAAATTCGCGTCAATCAGATCTCTGACGGTCGCCGGATCTCTTCGCAGCGGCGGCGGAAGGCGGGTGAGAACCGAAAAGGTCTCGAATGCGGCGTGTCCTGCCAGTCCGAGGGTCAGACCTTCGGTAGCTGCGGACACTTGGGTATGGCTGGAATGGTCCTGAACTACGAGCGCTACCGCGACACTCGTGTCGACGAGATGCAAGCGGTCGCCTCGGCTCACCGCTGATCTATATCTTTGAGCGCCTGAACGGTGTCGTCGTCGATGACCTTTCCTTCAGCCGGGATGACAGTTCGCCCAGCAACCTCCACGACGGCAGAACTCGAGACAGGTGTAATTCGGATAGCTGCCCCGTCAACCGACAACTCCACCTCGCCGGCAGTAAGGCCGATGCTCTGACGAAGCGACTTCGGAACGACGAGGCGGCCAGATTTGTCGATGGTAGTGCGCATACCATGAGCATACCATGGCAATGGTACTCGAATCGCACGCACCCAGGACTGAGCCCGACGGCCTGCGTCACCGGACCGGGACGATCTGAAAGATGGCTCCGTTCGCCGAGATCACGTAGACCTCGCCGTCGGCGTCGACTCCGAAGGAGGCCACAAGGCGCTGCTCGCCCACCTGGTCGGTCCAGTCGGTTTGTTCGGTTGCCTCACCATCCACCGCTCGGAAGCTCTTCAGGTAGCCGGCACAGAAGTCCGAGTAGAAGTAGTGACCAACCAACTCAGGGATGGCCCCTCCCCGATAGGTGACTCCGCCCGTTATCGCACACGCTCCGGCCACGCCAAGGGGCTCCTCGACGAGGGGCAGGGTCAGACCCTCGACGTCGCAGCCAGACCGGGGCAAAAAGCAGTGCAGGCCCTCGGTTATCGGCCAGCCGAAGTTGTAGCCAACCGGATCAAGCGACACAACGTCGATCTCCTCGAAGCCATCCTGGCCGACGTCACCTATATACATCGACCCATCCACTTCATCGATCCAGAACCGCCATGGGTTGCGAAGCCCGTACGCCCACACCGCCGGGTCACCCCCGCCTTCGACAAACGGGTTGTCCGGCGGCACGGTGAATCCACGGCCGTCTTCCCCCGCATCGACATCACCATCGACGTCGATCCTCAAGATCGTTCCCAGCAAGGTGTCAGGGCGTTGGCCGTCGCCGAACTGGTCGTCCGCGCCCCCGCCATCACCGAGCCCGACGTACAAGAATCCGTCGGGACCGAACTGGATCATGCCGCCGTTGTGGTTTCGGGCCGGTTGATCGAGGGAGAGCACCACCCGCTCTCTGTCCGGATCGGCTGTTTCGGACCCCGGCTCCGCAACGAATTCCGATACCGTCGTGTCGCCGTTGATCGCCGAGTAATGCACGAAAAAGCGACCGCTGGCGCCGAAATCCGGGGCGAAGGCCAAACCAAGCAGGCCCTGCTCGTCGTCGTCCCTGACCAGATCACGAATGTCGAGCAACGGCGGCACGACGACTTCCCCACCAGCCACGATCACGATCCGGCCATCCTTGAGGGCGACGAAAAGGCGATCGTCACCGGGAGGGCTGGTCAGCATGATCGGGAACTCGAGCCCGTCGACCACCCGCTCGTAGGCAAGACCCTGTAATCCGGGCAGAGTGGTTGTCGTAGTCGTGGGGGCCACCTCGGCGACCGTCGTCACGACGGACCCGGTCGTGGTCGTCGTTGGGGTCGATGACGAACCGGCGGTCGAAGCGACCGTGGAGGGCAAGGAGATCGTTTCGCCAGATTGGCTCGAACTGCATGCTGCGGCGGCAAACGCAAGGACAAAGAGGAGAACCGCGGAGCGCATCAAGGCAGGCTAATTCCACGAACCGCCAATGCGCACCACAATGGGCGCATGCAGCCGTTCTCCCTCCGCCGACCCAGACCCGGGCGTATCGACGCCTCCACCCCGACCAATTTCGAACCCGCAAACCTCGTCGACCTCGATGAGCTACCGGACAGGTTCCGCCGGCACCGGCTCAAAGCCCGAATCGGGACCGGCCATGACTGGTACCTGCGGGCCAGAGACGCGTTGCTTGCGGGGACGCAGTTCGAGCTTTCCTGGGTGTCGATCGAAGGTGCAGATCGCCCTTTCCAGGCGGGCCAACGCCTCACCATCAACAGCCGGGCCTGGCCGCTGTGGATCAGCGCCGTACTGCTGGCGATGCTGGCCCACGTGGACGTACTGCTGCTGGGTAGCCATCGTTCCGACGAGGAAGTGGCCTCCTATGGCGCGGCGGCGCGTTTGGCGGCGGTGATGTTATTTCCCTACGTGGTGGCGAACGCCGCCACCGCGGCGTCCGTCGCAGAGTTGTATGCGCAAAACCGCCGGCGGGATCTGGAACGCGTCGTACGTCGGTTAACGAGTCTGGTCTTTGCCGTGACCCTGGTACTGGCACTGGGTTTTTTCTGGGCCGGGGAGGCGCTGATGGCCGGCATCTACGGCGAGTATTATCGTCCCGCGGCGACGGTGCTGGTGGTGCTGGCCGCCGGGCAACTGGCGGCCGTGGCTAGCGGACCGGGCGCACTCGTGCTGATGATGACGGGATACGAACGCACCTTGATGGGATTGACCCTGGTGACCGTAGCGGTTTTGCTGGGTCTCGGATCGTGGGCGGCGAAGTTCTACGGCGCACTGGGCCTTGCCGTTGCGGTCGCGACCGTGCAGGCCCTGCAGGGAATCGGCGTGATGCTGGCGGCGCGGTGGCGAACGGGAATATGGACCTGTGTGAAGGTTGCGTGACGATGACGTTCGAGGGGGAGATGAGCTACGCGCGCATGACGACTCAGGATCCCAATGCGCTGAAGCGTTTCGTGCAGCGCCGCCGGCTCGCCCACGGCCTGCGTGCCGTGCGGTCCTGGGACCCAGCGGACGGGCTGTTGCTGAGATCGGAAGAGCACACGTCTGAACTCCAGTCACACTGATATATCTCGTATGCCGTCTTCTGCTTGAAAAAAAAAAAACAA
>CALCCX010000022.1 GCA_937900165.1 uncultured Acidimicrobiia bacterium
GGAGTTCAGACGTGTGCTCTTCCGATCTCGCGCGAGATCGGCGCCGAGGACAGATCTACGACACGATTTCCCGAGTCAAAAGCCCCGATTTCTGGCTTTGGCTGGAACTCCGTGCCGAGGGCAACGGAGCACCGTCGATCAGAAGATACCTCCCGTCGATCCAAGCTTGGCTCGACAGATTGGACGTCGACCACACCTCAGAGCTTGTGGACGCGAAGAGATTCAACGATCTGCCGACATACGGCATCGAAGACCGGGGCTGGTCGATCCGGGTTACGGGGTTCCCTCGCGGTGCCGGAAGCCGGGGTGAGTCGTCCGGCCGGCCGATCGGGTTCTATCCGATGGAGGGTGGCTTCTACGACGGTCGAGGCCCGGTCCTCGCTGCCCTCCGGGAGAAGGCTGGCCGTTACGGGGACTTGGATGCACCCTACGTGATCGCGGTCATGCAGGAGACGGTCCTCTCCGACCACGACGACGTGATCCACGCCCTCTTCGGAAGTCACCAGATCACCTTTCCTTGCGCTCGCCCCGAAGCTGCACGGACGACCCTCGGCGCCGACGGATTCTGGCGCGGACCCGGCGGAGCCCAGAACACGCGGGTCGCGGCAGTTCTCGTCGCGCAGAACCTGTATTGCTCGAACATCACAACACAAGCACCCGGTCTCTGGCACAACCCCTGGGCACACACCCCGCTGAATGGCGTCCTCCCTTGGCGAAGCCACAGCATCGGTGCCGACGGTGCCATCCAGACCAGCGAAGCGAACGGGCAGCCCCATGAACTGTTCGCGCTACGGGACGATTGGCCGGGTCCCGAGGAACCCTTCGAAGTGTGAGGGCTGCCCACCAGCCATTCCGAGTGCCCGCGATTAGCCGTCGGGAGAAGCCGACTCGGTTGACTCGCGACATCTATGCCCACTCTGCGGCTGCGACCTTATCCCATGCTTCGTTGCCCAATACCGGTACGCCTATGTGGCGGACTCTGTGACCCCCGCTTGGTGAAGAAGGTCATAGGGGTCCGCGTCAGACGACCTCGATCAGGTGATTCAGTCTGTACGTGAAGGAGGCGCTGACGATCCGACGCTCGTCTACGCGACCGCCTCGAACCGAGCATCTCCCGAGAGAGTTCGTCGAGGTTTGAAAAACGAAACGTTGGTGGGCGAGAGAGGACTCGAACCTCCACGTGCTTTCGCACACTAGGTCCTGAACCTAGCGCGTCTACCAATTCCGCCACTCGCCCGAGTTGCGGGGCGATGGTACACCCAGAACATGGCAACCGGCCAGGCAAAAACTGGCCGCGGGAGCGTTTCCTGAACCAAATTCGTTGAAGGGTCGATGAAACCATCCCCCACCCAACCTGACAACAGCGACGAGGCATCGGCCTGTGCGACCGCGCCGGTCGTAGACTGATCGGCGTGAAGCTCGTCCGAGATCTGGAGCGGCGGCTCGAGCAACTCGTCGAGGGTGTAGCCGGTCGGGTATTCAGGGGGAAACTCCACCCGGCCGAACTGTCCGCCCGGCTCGTCCGGGAGGCAGACCTCACCCGCGTCGACGGTCCAACTGGGCCGGTTGCTGCCAACGTTTACGCCATCCACCTGAGTCCCAAAGACGTCGGGGAGTTCGACCTGCCCGAACAACTCAACCGAGAACTCGAACAACGTATTGAGCTCGAGGCAACCGAACGCGGTTGGCGATTGGAAGGGCCAACCAGAGTGTGGATCGAGGCTCACGAATCCGTCGGAGCCGGGCGGGTCACTGTGATCACCGAGACCAAGCCGGGTGAGCGCTCCCCATGGGCGCAGCTGGTCGGACCGGACCAAACGTATGAACTCACGATCAATCGGTGCGTCATCGGCAGGGGGGCTGACGCAGACACCATCGTCTCGGCGGATACGATTTCTCGTCGTCACGCGATGGTTTGGGAAGAAGGAGGCGCGACCTGGGTGGTCGATCTTGCCTCGGCCAACGGGACCTTCGTCGAAGGCGTGCCGGCCACCGAACCACTGGCCATTGTCGAAGGACAACGGCTGGTGCTCGGAACGCTGCCGCTCCGCTTCGCCCAAGACTGGAAGGCCTGAGCGATGCCGGTCGTCATCCTCGTTGGGCTCAAGCTGATATTCGTCGCATTCATCTACATTTTCGTGTGGCAGATCGCCAGAGCGATCGCCGCCCACCTCGGATCCGGCCAGACTCATTCCAAGAAGAAGCCAGGGGTCGGCTTGGTGGTAGTGCGCTCTGAGACTCAGTCCGGCATGAACGTAAACGTCCGAGATTCGGTGGTCCTCGGCAGGAGTGACGAGGCAGACATCCTCCTCGAAGACGTATACGCGTCCGAGTTTCACATTCGGCTCGTCAACGCAGACGGACACATCACCCTCCACGACCTGGGCTCCACCAACGGCACCTACGTCAACGGCCGCAGGGTCACGTCGCCGCTCGATCTGAATCGTGGCGACGCGGTCCAGATCGGTAAAACCGTCATGGAAGTCACGTGAAGTTCGTCTGGGCGGCTGGTAGTCACGTCGGCCGGATCCGTCACAACAACGAGGACTCGATCCACCCAGACACCGACGGAAAAAGCGAAGAAACGATCATCGTGGCTGTCGCAGACGGGATGGGTGGACATGTTGCAGGCGAAGTCGCTTCTCGGCTGGCCATCACCAAGGCCGTAGAGCTCGGAGACGCCACCCCTGAGGAACGGGTGATAGAGGCCAACGGCGGGATCATCGACGCAATCCTCGACCGCCCCTCTCTGGCAGGGATGGGCACGACCATGACGCTGATCGAACTCGATCCGATCGGTCGAGCCACCATCGCGCACGTCGGCGACAGCCGGGCGTACCGACTCCGGGAAGGCGCAATCGAGCAACTGACCAGGGACCACACGTTCGTCGCTCAACAGGTCACCGCTGGTGCAATGACCCAGGCCGAAGCAACTCGCCACCCCCAGAGAGGGGTGCTGATCAGAGCACTCGGCCTCGGCAGAGACATCAATGTCGACATCTCCAGGGAACGTCTACGGGTCGGCGATCGGTTGTTGCTGTGTTCGGACGGACTCAACAGCATGATCGAAAACAACACCATCGCGGAGCTGCTCGGCACCGGATCGGCCAATGAGGCCGCCTGGGCTCTCATCGAGGCCGCCAACCAGGCGGGTGGGCACGACAATGTTTCGGTGGTGGTCGTGGAGATCATCCCTTGACCAGGACAGCCGAGTCGGCGATGCTCATCGCCGCAGCCGGCCTCGCCGGGTTCGGGGTGTCTCTGGTCAACTTCGCCGGAGGCGGCACCGTCGACGCCCAATCTGCGCTCACCTTCCTGGTGTTTTTGATTTCCTTCGGGACGTTGCAGGTCGCCATCAGGACGTGGAGTCCGAACGCCATCCCTTACCTCTTGCCGCTGGCTTCAACCATCGCCGCGATCGGTTTTGTCGAGGTCTACAGACTCGATCGTTCACTCGCCTCGCTGCAACGATGGTGGCTGCTGATCGCTTCGGGTTTGGCCGTGGCGTTCCTGTGGGGAATCCGAAAGACAGGGCTCGACCCACTGCGGCGCTACCGATACATCTTTCTACTTATAGCCATCGCCCTGTTGGCTCTGCCCCTGCTCCCCAGCGGGGGTCCCCTACCGTTGCGGGGACTCGAAGTAAACGGCTCCCGCCTGTGGGTCAGGCTAGGCACGACCCTGCAATTCCAGCCCGGAGAAATCGCCAAACTCCTGCTCGTCGTATTCCTCGCCTCTTTCCTATCCGAGCGCCAGACTGCCCTGAGCGTCTCCCTCCGCCGGTTCGCCGGACTCCGTCTCCCGGAACCAAGGCAGCTTCTGCCGATCGGAATCGCATGGGTGGCCAGCTTCGCGGTCCTCATCTATCAGCGTGACCTTGGCGCCTCCCTGTTGCTGTTTTCCGTGTTCGTCGTGATGCTTTAGATCGGAAGAGCGTCGTGTAGGGAAAGAGTGTAGATCTCGGTGGTCGCCGTATCATTAAAACAAAAACCGCAACCAAATCCTGCAAAATCAAAATACCAACATCGCTTCGTATAGCGAACTCGTATACACCAGTCGATTCCCCTTGTATCACACAAACCACACCACACATCGACA
>CALCCX010000023.1 GCA_937900165.1 uncultured Acidimicrobiia bacterium
AAAGTATAGAGAAAAGTGTGGTTTTAAAGATTAAAAAAAGGGTAAGGGAAAGAGAAAAAAGAAAAAAGAAGAAATTTTTTTTATCAAGCAGAAGACGGCATACGAGGTATATCAGTGTGACTGGAGTTCAGACGTGTGCTCTTCCGATCTCATGAGTAGGAGTTTCGGGTTTGTTTCGCGCCACGTTTCGGCCGCTTAAGCCCACCCTGACACCGTTGTTGGCGAGGCGTTCGAAGGGGCGTCCGGTACGCAAGGAGAAACGATGCGCAAACGCATCCTCACAGCATTCGCAGCGATGGCCTTGGTGGCGGGGGCGGCCCTGCCGGCCGGCGCCAGCGATCCGGCACCGTCGCGCACCTACGAAGTGACGATCACCAATGTCACCGCGACGCAATGGATGACGCCACCGGCCGTCGCGATTCACAGCCGGGCTCTCAATCTATATCGGGCCAATCAGCCGGCCAGCACCGAGATCCAGGAATTGGCGGAGAACGGGAATCTCGATCCGTTGCTGGGGCTATTGGGCAGCAGTTCGGCCGTGGCCTCATACGCGGTGGCCGCAACCGAGGCCGGTCCTCTGGCTCCCGGACAAAGTGTGACCGTCACACTTGAAACTTCATCCAGCGCTCAGCGGTTCCTGTCTGCGGCTGCGATGCTGATCTGCACGAACGATGGGTTCTCTGGTGTGAGCGGCGCCCCTCTGCCCAATGCGATCGGATCGACCAGAACGATCTACAGCCCGAGCTTCGACGCAGGTACAGAGATAAACACTGAAGACTTCGCCGACATTGTGCCTCCCTGTCAGGCACTCAACGGCGTGAGCTCTGACGATGCTGGCACCGGCATGAGCAATCCGGCTCTGGCCGAGAATGGTGTGATCAAACGCCACCAGGGCATCGTGGGAGGGATCGCCGATCTGACCACAGCAGCGCACGGCTTCAACGCAGCCGGCCCGGCGGTTTCGATCTCCGTGACCAGGACCGGTTGATCTGACTCGAGCCGAACAACCTGTTCCCCCGGGCGGTGGCGCTCGGGGGAACAAACTCGTTCCGAACTCAGTTGACTGCCAACTGAACGCACCAAGTGGCCGGAAAATGTCGGCACCAACGATGAGGAAGGTGCGATGATCGATTTTGTGCGTCGGCTACGGGCTGGCTCAGGAAAGGCGAGTAACCAAATGGGCGACGACGGCTCATCCAAAGAACTCAAAGAGCGACTTACCTCGACCCAGTATGAAGTCACCCAACGGGCAGGCACGGAGCCCGCCTTCAGTGGCGAATTCTGGAACCTGAAAGACGAGGGCATGTACAAGTGTGTGGTCTGTGGTGAGGATCTTTTCGGCTCGGACACGAAATTCGATTCCGGATCCGGCTGGCCGAGCTTCTACAAGCCAACCGAAGGAGCGCCCATCGCAGAGGAAGATGATCGCAAGTTCGGCATGGTGCGGACCGAGGTCAAGTGCGGAAAGTGCGACGCCCACCTCGGTCACGTGTTCCCAGACGGTCCACAACCGACCGGACAGCGTTATTGCATCAATTCGGCGGCCTTGGCCTTCGACGAAGCGGAGTAACCCCTGGCCTGGGTGTTCAGTCGGCCGATCTGGCGCAACATTGCCGTTGGGCGGCGCCGGATTCGGGGCCTCACGACGCGTCAGACCACCGGTTCGGATTCTTTGGCGGGACCATTGGCCTCCTGTTTGGCGATGTCTCGCCTGACCTCGTCCATGTCGAGTCCGGTGACCTGGGTGATCAACGACTCCAACGCCTGCTCAGGCAGGGCGCCGGCCTGGTTGAAAAGCATGATTTCGTCGCGAAAGACCATCAGTGTCGGAATGGATCTGACTTGGAAATAGCCGGCCAACTCCTGCTCGGCCTCAGTGTCGACCTTGGCGAAGACAATCTCAGAATGTCGTTCGGATGCCTGCTCGAACACGGGTGCAAACGACAGACACGGCCCGCACCATCCTGCCCAGAAGTCGACGATCACTATCTCGTTCGATTGGACGGTGGTTTCGAATGAGTCTTTGGTGATGGCGACGGTGCCCATTTGATTCTCCTCGGTACCGCCCTAGCAAAGAGCGCGGCAAAATAATTCTCCGTCCTGCCAACGAGGTCGAAGCGAGGCCTATTCCCGGAGGGAAGGCCTATTTGACAATGAGAACGTGCCGAACCGCGCCGCGTACGACTTTTTCGGCGACCGATCCAAGCAGCCAGCGGCCAATTCCAGACCGGCCGTGCGTGGAGATGACGATTGCCGTGGCCTCATGCTTGGCCGCCAGATCGAGTACACCCTTGGCAGCGCTGGGGTCGTCGCTCACTACGAACCGGGCGTTGATTCCTCGATCGGTCAGTTTGGCAACCAGGCCCTCTAGATACCGCTCGAGCGCCCTCGTCGGCGAAATGCGTTCGCTGTCGGCGAAATCCTCGAATGAGTTCATGACGGAGGTGTCTGCGACGGTGGCGAGGATGATCTCGCTGCCGCGGTCGGTAGCCAGCGAGACTGCGTGCTCGAGGGCCCCTTCAGCAAGCTGTGACCCGTCCAGCGGGACGATCATCCGAGAAAAGATTGAACTGGACAAGATGTCACCCTTCCTTCTACGGGCCAAAGTCCCGCGGTTGTTCAATTCTCGTCAGGCTAGCGGCGCGCGAAGCGGGGAGTCGGTCGAACCGGGGGTGTTCTCCAGCAGTGGCCTGCTCAGTTGAGGCGCTCCACAATCATCGCCATGCCCTGACCGCCGCCGACACACATCGTCTCCAGCCCGAGGGTCTGGTCCCTGGAGGCCAGACCGTTCAGCAAGGTCGTCATGATTCGTGCCCCGGTCATGCCGTATGGGTGCCCGAGAGCGATTGCTCCACCGTGAGGGTTGAGCTGGGTGTCGATGTCGATGCCAGTCTCGTCTGCCACGGCGAGAACTTGGGCAGCAAACGCCTCGTTGAGCTCGACCAGGTCGATGTCGCCGATCTTGAGCTTCGCCCGAGCGAGCACCTTGGCGATCGCCTCGATTGGACCAACGCCCATTATCTCGGGAGCAATTCCCGAAACCGAGGCCGAGATGATCCGAGCCAGGGGAGTGATGCCGAGTTCGACCGCCCGGTCCTCCGACATGACCACCACCGCGGCAGCCCCATCATTGAGTGGACAGGAGTTTCCCGCGGTAACGACTCCGTCTGGCTTGAACACCGGCTGAAGGGTCGAAAGCTTCTCGACGGTAGTGCCGGGCCGAGGGGAGTCATCGGTGCTGACGACTGTCCCATCGGGGGTCGTGTACGGCGATATCTCCTTGTCGAAGAATCCGGCCTCCTGGGCCGCTCCAGCCCGATCCTGGCTTTGTTTGGCGAACTCATCCATGCGCTCCCGAGAGATTCCGTATTGTTCTGCGACGTTCTCAGCCGTTAGGCCCATTGGGATGTAGACGCTGTTGATGTAGTCATCTCGGCTTTCGTCACCGAACCGGGGATTGAGGTGAGCGGATTCGAAGCCGATCCCCTGTGTTCTGGTGATGCTCTCAACCCCTGCTGCCACGTAGGCCGTCCCGTCACCTGCTCTGATTGCGTGAAATGCCATGCGGATCGTCTGAAGGGAAGACGCGCAGTAGCGATTCACTGTGGTGCCAGGCACCGTATCCGGCAGGCCTGCCAGCAACGCCGCCACTCTGCCAATGTTGAAGCTGGCTTCAGCGTGGGTGAGTCCACAGCCGAGCATCACGTCTTCAATCTCGGCCGGGTCGAGTCCGGGAACCTTGCCCACTGCCTCCTTGATGGCGAATCCGGCCAAGTCATCGGGACGAGCCTCGATCAGCGAACCCTTGTAGGCGCGTCCGATCGGCGTTCTGGCGGTGGAAACGACTACTGCATTGGGCATGGGAACTCCCGTCCGAGTTGATCTATAAGGAAAGTTAGTCCCCAATGGCGTGAATCGCTGCACCGGGCCTGTGAACTCTTGCCTAGCCGAGCGATGTGGGATGACTATCGGTCTGGGCGCCGCCGATGAGCCTGCGGTGGAGTCGCCCCAACGCCTCGCGACTGTAGGTTCAACCGAGGAGGTCGTCAGAGAGACGCAATAGGCACGACCACCAGACAATCGGGACTTTTGGCGGTGTGGCGAACCTGGGAACAGCGAGATGATGCTTGTGAAAGTATTCACAAGCGAAGAGCGAGGAGTTGCTCATGAAGAATCGTCTCAGGACACTAGGCATCATCATGGCCTTCCTAGGGCTCGCATTGGTGGCGGCAGGTGGTGTCGCGTATTCGAAAACACAAGATGGCTATGACGCCCTTCAAGCGTTCAGCGAGGCTCAGAACGTCACACTGAGTTACAACGAGAATGGAGACTTGACAGATCGCGGCACGACCGAGGGCGCCGAAGCGATCATGGCACTGTTGACGGAGGATTGGCAGTATCCGGTCGTCGCGGGCGACCTCGACCCCAATGATCCGCTGGTCAACTCGGCCACCGAGTACATGTATCAGATGGCCACCATTGCCTATCACGTGCTCGACAGATCGGAAGAGCGTCGTGTAGGGAAAGAGTGTAGATCTCGGTGGTCGCCGTATCATTAAAAAAAAAAAAAAAAACAACAAAGACGATATATAAAAAAAAAAAAAAAAAGAGATACTCGACTATATGATATCACTCAACATACTACTCTACATATACTTGGACGCTCTCGACGCAAATACTGAATGTGCC
>CALCCX010000024.1 GCA_937900165.1 uncultured Acidimicrobiia bacterium
TGGAGTTCAGACGTGTGCTCTTCCGATCTCGTCGCTCATCGTCGGTGTCCTCGGCCTGGACACAACCACGGTCATGCGCGAGGGCGACCAGCTCGGACGCGTGCTCGATACGTTCGTCACCGCCCAGATCCGAGCCGAGGCAGCGGTGAGCGACGCCATGACCCGGCTGTACCACCTGCGGCTGGAACAGGGGCGCCACGAGATCGACCTCGTCGTCGAGCGCCGCGGCCAGACGCTCGTGGGCATCGAGATCAAGGCCACCAGCGCACCCAAACCCGGCGACGCCAGCCATCTCAGCTGGATGAGAGACCAGATCGGCGAGGACTTCGCCGCTGGTGTGATCCTTCACACCGGTCCATCCACCTACAGCTTGGGCGAACGCATCACGGCCGCCCCCATCTCCACACTTTGGGCCTGAACAGCGCCCGCAGCGTAGCGCGGGCACCCCCCCCGACCTTGTCGCCAAGAAAAGCCGTCGAGCGCGCCCACCGCTGTGTCGCAGTTGCACAAGCCGTCGCCGCAAGCACGAAGGAGAAGCCCAGCCCCTGGCTCGCCGACGGATCCGTTCTCCGACGAAGAGTCGAGACGGCTGCCCGCCGAACTCACCTCTCCGGCGCGATCGATCGCCCGCCCACGAGTCACCTAGCGACGGCGATGGACGTTCTGGCATCGGCAGTAACCATCTCCTTCTCCTCGTTGCGACGTGAGAGAATGGCGTCATGCGTCTCGCCGAAGGAATCATGATCGGCAGCAGGCGGCTGGACGAGATTTGTCGGCGCCATGGCATTGAACGACTCGCCCTCTTCGGATCCGCGCTACGAGACGACCTCCGCCCCGATAGCGACATCGACCTACTCGTCGAGTTCGAACCCGGCCGCACCCCCGGTCTGCTCGGGATCTCGACGATCGAGTTGGAACTGGGCAGCCTTCTCGGTCGCGACGTAGACCTGCGCACAGCCGACGACCTGAGCCGATACTTTCGCGACAGCGTTTCCAAGGAAGCGCGGGTCGTTTATGACGCTGCCTGAGGACTAGATACGGATTCGACACCTTCGAGAGGCGGCCGCCAAGGCGATCGCCTATCGCGAAGGGCGATCACGGAGCGACCTTGACGACGATGAGTTGCTTCGCCTCGCACCCGCCAAGCTGGTCGAGATCGTCGGAGAGGCCACGAAACAGGTCGGCGATCAGACCCGCGCCGATCTGCCCGACGTTCCCTGGTCCGCAGCGGCCCACATGCGCGACCGGCTCGTGCACCACTGCTTCGACATCGACCTTGATGTGCTCTGGGCGACCATCGCCGACGACCTTCCGACCCTGCTCAACTCCCTGCCGGACTCGGACGGGGACCGGTAGCGGCGAACCCCGGACCAAACATGAGACGGGCACAGCCATTGGCGCCGCGGTCCGGCTGCGTCACCTTCAATTGGACCGGCGCGGTCCGGCAGACTGGCTCTTTCACCGCGGATCGAGTAGCTCAACCTTTCCCGTAGTCAAGAACAAGTCACCGGCCGAATGAGTGATGGCCCGCCGTACCGCCGCCCTCAATCAAGCGTTCGCCGGAGGAACTCGTCGAATAGAGGCACCGTGAAGGCCGTGTCCCCGTGGGCAGGGCTGTAGATCATTCCCTTGGCGATCAGACCTGAGCGGCGAGGCCCAACGGACTCGACCTTGACACCGAGCTTGGTAGCGATGTCGCCCGATCGGTGGGGGCCGGGGCCCAGCTCGGCCATCGCGCCCAGGTACTCCTTCTCCTTCGGCGTAAGGCGGTCGAGCCTGACGAGGAAGAAGTTCTCGTCGAGGGTAGCGACCACCTCTCCCGCGACAGAGAGCACGTCGTCTCGGGTTAAGATCGGAAGAGCACACGTCTGAACTCCAGTCACACTGATATATCTCGTATGCCGTCTTCT
>CALCCX010000025.1 GCA_937900165.1 uncultured Acidimicrobiia bacterium
CGCAATGCCTGGGACGAACTGAGGGCTGACCACACAGCTGAGACACCACCGGCCTCATACGCTACGAGCAACCAAACGACCTCAATACCTGGAACGGCACCGCCGACTATCGCCGTTTCTGTGAGAGATATCACGATCATGCCGAAGCGCCCCGTACGAAACGCTCGATAGGGGGCATCTTCTCGTCGACGTGCCCGACTCCACGCGGTAGCTCATCGCGCCGAGCATGGTCGCGCTGTCAACTATGTTGTATCGTCCCGCGCTCAAATACTCCAACGCGGTCGACCGCCGCCTCTGGGACGTGCAAACCGGCGGCGGCCACATCCAGGGATTCCCGTTCAGCCGCAGTCGATCTTGTTGAGAACATCTGCCAAATCGTCCAGCATTTGCCCCGGATCTGCCGCGAAGGTTTCGCCCCACACGTTGTACGCACCACACACATCGTAGGCGAGAGCGATGTGCCGAACTGGCTCCCCTTCACCGTGCCGCAAACTGAAGAACGAAGCTTCGCGCCCGCCGAGATCGATCAACTCAACGGTCTCAGGCACCTTCACACCCAACCCCAGAACCTGGCGGTATCCGTTCGTCTCGGTGGTGGACTCGAACGCAGAAATCGAATAGATCTCATTGTCGCGCTCGTACCCTATTGCGGAGTACGGAGCGCCACCAGACGGATCCCACCCATATGACCCGATTCCCTCTAGGTCGGGCACAAGTCCCGTAATCGCATCGAGTCTGCGGATGAGGTCGGCCCGTGCCACCTCGTCGATTGTCGTGGTCGTCGCGGGCGGTGGCAGAGTCGTCGTAGTCGTCGGGATTGTCGTAGTAGACGTCACCACGGGTGCCACAGTCGTGGTCGTCTCGATAACTCCTAGCGACGTCGACGCAGGCGGTGAGGAAGAACACGCTGCCAACACGATCCCCGCTCCAAACACCAACAACATCCATCGCGACTTCATCGCTACTACTGCCATCGTTCAGCCCTGTACGCTTCCAGGTCTGCGGCGTTAGAGGCTATAAACGCCTCCTCGAATCTGGTGATCGCGCTCGCGCTCGCGGCCCGGAGGTCCTTATTACAGTTCTGGTCGACTGCGAAGAGTCTGCTCTCAAGCTTGGACAGCTCTTTAATCTCGTCCTGGTCGATGACCCCGTCGTCAAGCTGGGCGGCGGACACCGCGTCGTCGATGCGGGACATCAAGTCGCCAGGCTCAGCAGCCGATACTCCTGCAGCACCAACGCAACTCACCCAGCCCGCCAAGGCAGACCGGACCTCTTCATTCGTTTCGAACTCGGCGCGCAATCCTTCATCGTATGCCGCCCTCAGCTCGGCCACGTCTGCGCCCAATCCTGGGATCGCAATGTATGCCTTGCCGGTGCAGCTTGCGTTGTACGCGGCGACATCTGGATCTTCGGATTCCCAACCCTCCCCAAACAACGCCACGAGATAGTTACTCTCTTCGATTCCACCGAGGGATCGGGCGTAGACAAGGTTCGGATCCTCTTGGATTTCAATCACACTTTCCGGATTTGAGCCGCTGAGGGGGTCTACCAGTCCATAGAATCTCGCATCTCGGTTGTTCGGTGCGAACGTGTTGAAGTCCGCCGGAACTACTACATACTCGAGTCCGAGCTGTTGCATACACTGTTGAATGCCTGCTTGGCGACTGGTCTCCTCACGGCCGAATATAGCTATCTCAAGCTCTGGATTGTGCCGGAATCCCGCATAGGCGTCCATCGGACGAGACGATTCCGCCACCGCCCAAGTAGACGTCGCTGCGACACCAGCCAAGAGACCAACCACCAGGACGACCGAGAGTACCAAATACCTTCTAACAAATTTCATACCAAATCTCCGTTCTCGACTGTGATCAGACGAATCAACAACACCTGTCAATAGATGAGGTCCCGTGGATATCCCCAGTACTTGTCCACCGCCCATCCAATGCGCCACTGCCATGTCCTATCCAGAAGCCAATCCACACCAAGCTGATAGGTGTGAAACTCCATCTCCAGATACGCAGCCTTAGCATGCGGCTCTCTGAGTTCGGCGAGCGTTGGATATTGTGAACAGCTAGCCACGTAGCAGACATCATCGCCAGTCCCCGGACTGGATGGTCCAATACGAGCCTTGAATTGATTGGCAAGCGCTATCTGGGAACTGTACTCCCAAATGGCAAGGGTCCCACCGTAGGAGGCCCCGGCACCACAGATCTTCGCTTTCGCATTCGAGTGCATAGCTATGTGCATATCGGCACCCCAGGCATTGGAATCAGAGACCTTCAGGCCAGCAGAGACACCCATCTTTACCCGCACGTAATAGTGTCGGTTTAGCAAATCGGTGCCCCACCCCGACGCAGCTTCTCTGGCGATGTCGACGGCACCGGTTGTCAACCCATCCTCGACGTAACCGCTGCAACCCTTGTTGGCGCCACCGTGATAGGCAGGTGACAGGAACACCCTGTAGCCATTCCACCCGTTCGACGGAAAATAGTTGAAGGCCCCACCGCCTGTCGCTTCTGCTGGCGTTAAAGCCACGACGGCTCCGATCAGAAAGGATGCGACGAATGCTGCGGCAAGTAGTGACTTCTTCATATCGACACTCCGGCCGATGGCAAGAGCACCGAGGGGGCGACTGATGCCGTCGCTCTGGAAACCGGCATGACTCTTGCGATACCGGTGTTCGAGCGAAACGGCGTGTTCGTCGAATCTACAGCCTCTCCATCGCTCAGTCGGTCCTCGCCGACCCGAACGGGTGTAGTGGCAGCTGTCGCCATGAACGTTGTGGCAAGGGCTGCGAGTCGCGGACGTCGCGTGGTGGTTTTCATTGCTTTCCCCTTCTGTTTGCAGGTATCGCGTTTGCGGTACTCACGATGTATTGCCATTTAGACCGTTTTGGGTTCCATCTCCGGTGGGTTGTTTCTCCGAACAAGGGGCCGGGCGACCGTCCGGACCTATCTCGCCGTGGGTCTTGGT
>CALCCX010000026.1 GCA_937900165.1 uncultured Acidimicrobiia bacterium
TCCACGCAGAGGCGTTTGCGCTTGTTGGCCCGCTGGCTCGTCTTCAAGACCAAAAAGCATGACTGACAAACGAACTCGTCGGCGCGCTGTGCCCCGGACTCCACGTCCAAGGTCATCTCCTCGCGCCGGATGGCCCTGATTTCAGAAGCTTCGTCGACCAGCATCGTCTCCGTTGCGTCTGTTTCCACAATTTCCAGCTCTTCGGCCTCGAGCACATCTAGGGCAACGGTGTCGCCATCGCCTTCCTTGTCGTCGTCATCGTCGTCAGAGTCCGAGTCGTCTTTGGCTGCGACGTCGACCTCGTCCTCCAGCGCATCATCGTCCTTCGAGGGCTTCTTTTCATCTTCTTCAAGTTCTTCAACCAGGATGTCGTCATCACCGGCCATTGAAACCTCCTGAGGCGGCGGGAGTATATACCCTCAAGCCGCAGTAAGTGCTCCACGTTCTTGCTTCACTCTTTCGGCTACCGCCTGGTCATATCTTGAGCGCGATCCGGCCTCTGGCAACCTTTGCGACCACCGGAGTATTCCCCAGATATTCCCCGTCCACCTCGACCGGCCATGGATCGTCGGTAGCTATCTCCACGTGAGGGCCGCTGAACCGCTCCACGTCACGATCGGTGAGATGAAGCCCACGTTTGACCTTTGGTACGAGTCGGGCGGCAGCACGCCTCGAGGCCGTAAAAACCTGCACATCCAGCCGGTCATCCATCATCGCCGCCTTGGGAGCAATATTGAAACCCCCGCCAAAATACTGACCGTTGGCGAACACAACGGCGATCGCATCTCCCTCGTAGCTCCTCTTGCCCACCCTCACCCTCACTCCAGTTGCCTTGAACGTCGGCAAGGCAAGCCCGAAACCCAATAGGTAACGAGATTTTCCGAGCCTGGGAGTGATCGACGCGGCCCGTTTGGCGGCGGCCGCGATGATTCCCACGTCACCGACATTGAGGAAGTGACGAATTCCCCACTCTCCTTCGACTACCCCAACATCTATTGGATATACCGTGTCTGTGGCCAAATGCGCCGCGGCCGGCTCCATCTTCTGGGGGATCGCGAACGTGCGAAGCAGATCACAGCCGGTTCCTCCCGGCAGGACTCCCAACACAGGTGTCTGCGCGAACTCTCTCGCCAGGATGGCATTGGCGACGATATTCACGGTGCCGTCACCACCAACTGCCACAAAATGCCTCACCCCTGTTCTTGCGGCTTCGTCAATAGCTCGACCTAGCGCATCGAGATCCGAAATTTCGATCACCTCGCCCGCCACGCCGTGCAACGCCAGCGCCTTGGCGGCCCTGGATGCCTGGCGACGTCCCGTTCCCGCATTCGGGTTGACGAGCACCAACCACTGGTTCATCCGATTCCGCCGGCAGCCACGACGCCTCGGTTGATTGAAACCAGGGCCTGGTCTGCGGCTACCTCGAGGCCGGGAACCGAATCACGGACCTGCCTCAACAGATCGAGGATTTGGCGCATGGTCCTCACAAAGTCTCCTGCCGCCATATCGTCTCCGTCCAAGAGTTCGTCGAGGTCGATGCCGCCCGCCCAGTGGTAGGCCAAAGCTCCAAAACCAGGCTCGGGAGCCCGGGTCGGCGGAAGGCCGATTCGTTCTTCGGATTTCCCCAACTCTTCGGCGATTTCCAATACTCGATCCCAGCGATCCTCCAATGCTGGGGTTGGCAAGCGTTCGGTGCTCTCCTCTGCCCTCGGATCGAAGACAAAACAAGATATGAGCGCGGAGAGTTCCCGCAGATCCAGCCCATCGAACACTCCCCTTCTTCCGGCCTCGACCACCATGAGATCGGTTTCGCTGTACACAACTCGCAGAGTGTCTCCCAGTTCGGTGAGGTCCCAGCCATCCACATACCCCCACTCCTCCAAAAGGGTCAGGACCTTGGTCATCTGACCCACCAGGCCTGCTGCATCCGCGGTTTGCTGTTTTCGCTGCCTGGCGAGTTCTCGGTCGATACGCCTGACCCGCCTTGCCGCAGCAGCCCGTCTGGCAATGTTCGGATCAGCCGCGGCGGCGTGAGCAGACGGAATCTCGACAACCGGTACCAACGATCGAGCGGAGGTAGGGTCCATCTCCGCCACTCGCTCGCCGAGGCGGCGGACATCGGCAGGATTGGCGGGCGGAAACGGTCGGGGGACATCCATCTTGCCGAGCACCTCGGTGTCCAACGGCAGATCTCTGGCCCTGAGCCTCTTGCGTTCGCCGGCTGACGAGACAGTTTCGAAGATCGCACCAGCATTTCGACTGCGTTTGGAGCCTAGAAGAAAACGCCCGGCCAAACGGCCACCGGGGATCTCGATGACCTCCCCGACCTTCAGCTTCTCCGCGGCTCTGGATCTGGCCGCCTTGGCTCCTTTGGCCACCTGACCGCTCTGATTGTCGAGGTAAGACCAAATGTCCCCGACACCGTCCTCCGCCGTCTCCTTCGACGTCTCCAGCCGTCTCTGGTTGCGGCGAATGGCAGCTTGGCGCTTCGCCAGGCCCCGATCCTGCAGAAATTGAGCAAATGAGGCCTTCAGCAGTTCCTCTGCCCGCTCTTTCGGATAGTTGGCGATGAGGTTGACAACCATGTTGTAGGTAGGCCGGAAACTCGAAACCAACGCGTGGCTACCCGTGCTGGCGATCGAAGCGACGCGATCAAATCGCACGAAGCGACTGTGCAGCACGACGCCGTACCCATGGTCATCAATGCCACGGCGACCAGCTCGCCCTGTGAGTTGGGTGTACTCGCCCGGCAAGAGAAGGTCGTGACCGTCGCCCGTGTACTTCGAGATCTTGTCGAGCACGACCGTTCTGGCCGGCATGTTGATGCCTAGTGCCAACGTCTCGGTAGCAAACACCAATTTCACGAGACCGTCAGCGAAAAGTTCCTCAACCGTCTCCTTGAAGGCCGGAACCATGCCGGCGTGGTGGGCAGCCACTCCCGCCTCGAGGTGGTGAAGCCAATGCCCGTATTCGAGGACCGCCAGATCTTGGTCGTCCAAATGCCGCGTCAGCGCCTCGGCTCGTTCGCGTATCTCGACCCTTTCATCGGCAGACGTGAGACTCACATGGGCGTTGACCATCGAAGACGCCGCTTCGTCGCAGCCGGCTCGCGAGAAGACGAAGTAGATTGCAGGGAGCCGGTCGGTTCTCGCCAGTTCTTCAACTACCTCGTGGCGCCGAGGGGTCGCGATCCTGGGCCGCTTCGTTTGGCCTCGATTCAGGCGCCGGATGATTTCTCGGTTGGGCTGCTGGCCTGAATTTGCCTCGGCGAACATTGGCAGAATGGTTAGTCCATCACCGCCTCCGAGCGCCTTCCAGGCGTACAGGCTCTCAAGTGGAACAGGCCGATGATCTTCGAGGACCAACCGGGTTGGACCGCGGCGTTGCGTCACCCAGTCTGTGAACTCGCTCGGATTTGCGATCGTCGCTGAGAGCGCGACAAGCTGGATATGGCGGGGAGCATGAATGATGACCTCCTCCCAGACGGCCCCCCGAAAACGATCCTGGAGGTAGTGGACTTCGTCGAGCACGACTACCGCGACGTCATGTAGGTCGGAGGATCTCGTATAGATCATGTTCCGCAAAACCTCGGTGGTCATCACGACCACCGGCGCAGATCCGTTCACCGAATTGTCCCCGGTCAATAGACCGACACGATCTTCGCCGTACAGGCGTCGGAAATCGCCGAACTTCTGGTTACTGAGGGCTTTGAGCGGGGTCGTGTAATAGACCCGCCTGCCTCGTTCGAGGACCAACGCAATTGCTGCCTCGGCGATCAGCGTCTTACCCGCTCCGGTAGGCGCGGTAACGACCACCGACTCTCCTTCTTCCACAGCTTCGGCGGCAGCAATCTGGAACGGATCTGGCTCGTAGGGCAACGACTGGAAAAACTCTCGAACGCTCATTTCCGGAGAATCCAGCGCACCAACCAGATCGTCGTTTCGTAGAACAAGTAGAGGGGCGTCGAAAGGAGCATCAACGTGAGCGGATCTCCGGTCGGGGTGACGATGGCGCCGACTACCACGATTATCAGAATCGCCCACCGACGATTGTCGGCGAGTTGGCGGGAAGTAACCAAGCCCGCGACCGCGGAAGAAAAAAGGAACACCGGAAATTGAAAGGCAACACCGAAAACGAGCAGGAATCGGGTGGTGAAACGAAAGTAGCTGTCGACGCTTATAAGGGTTGTGACGCCCGGCTGGATACCGAGCAGAAACTCGAGGGCCCTCTCCATGCTCCAGTACGCGAAACCCACTCCGATGAGAAAGAGGGTGACGAGCGCAAACACGATCGGAAACGCCCACCGTCTTTCCCGCTTGCTGAGCGCCGGGTTGATGAAGGCCCACGCCTGATAGAACAAAACCGGGCTGGCAACAACCAAGCCACCAAACAAGGCCAGGCGCATTGCCACCGAGAAACCTTCGGTTACTCCGAAGAGGTTCAGCTCGGTCGCGTCGAATCCCAGTGCTTCGGCCGAACGAACATAGGGGGCGACCAAGAAATCGAAGAGCTGTTTTCGGAATATCCAGGATACGATCGAACCGAGCAACACCGCCGCAGATGCCTTGACGAGGCGCGATCGCATCTCTTCGAGATGGGCGAGGATGGGTGCGGTCTCACCGGTGGTCAAGAGCCGGACTCCTCAGCCGACTTCGAATCGCCGTCATCTGGCCTGTCAGGTTCTGGCTCGACCGACTCCTCTGAGTCCTGATGGTCGCTCCCGGCAGTGCCCTTCTCGTGCAGGCCAGACTCGGCAGCGCCGGACGTGTTGATCCCGTCCGGAACCGAATCTGCCATTCCTTGCCAGGCCTCGTCCGGCTTCACACCCGTGGACGGTTCAGGGGCGATCCATTCCACCCGACGAGTGCTACTCGTACCGTCAGCCGTCTTGCCGAGCTCTTCCAGCTGCTCGTTGATGGTCGCAGACGTCTCATCGAGGGTGCTCTTGATTTCGGTCACCGGCTTGGTCAGGTCGGCCTTGAGTTCTTCCAAAGGGGCTTGAATTTGGCGAACCTCCTCATCAAGGCCGGCCCGCAGGTCGCCGGCCGCCTTGCGAACCTCTGACAGGTACCCACCGACCTTGCGGGCGATGTCTGGCAGCCGCTCTGGGCCGAACACGATCAGCGCAACGAGGGCAATGAGGAAGAATTCTCCGGGGCCGATATCGAACATTTCGCCTGCATGGTAGGCGGCTCCCAAGCTTCAACACCCACGCCAACGGCTCAACACGCGTGATCCTCACACACAAGCGGCCCGCACGATCAGGTGCGGGCCGGAGTGGCGCTGAGAGTCCTTGGGAGGAAGGGTCAGGCGAGGAGTTTTGCCCAATCCTCGGTGGTGTTCAGAGAGACGACGAAGTCGTCGATTTCGGTCTCGGTGATCGGGTCCGACGAGAAGACGTCGTAACCGACACCCGTTGCAAGCAGCACGCTGACAATGCGAGCGTTCGCCGGCCTGCGCTGGAGTGACTCACAACTGGGGCAAAAAAAGCGATAGGAACCGTTGTTTTTCGAAGGGTCGAGCTCGAGCCAAATGTCGTCAGGACCGAGTTCCACGTCTCCGCAACGGACGCAGGTGGTTTTGATCGTTGTCATGTTTTTAACCTCTCCCAAAAGACCGTGTTGCAGCCTCACAAGAGATATCGGTCTGAGGAGTGTCTGCCTTAGGGACTAAAAAGCAAATAGTCCCATCGATCTAGTGACCAGGTCACTGGCTACTGAGTTTTAGACGGGGATCGAGGGCCGATATCTGGCGAGGATGGCCTCCCGAAGTCGCTCAGCCTCGATAGCCACTTCTTCACCCTCCACGAGTTCGGCATCTACTCCGAGACGAATCAGCAGCCTCGCCACTACGGCGGGAGTCGAAGCAGCGAACCTGACCACGAGGCTGTCCTCGTCATCCGACACAATCTCTACCGGGTAGTACTCGGCGACCCAGCGAGAGGCTGGACCCAACTTCAAGGTGGCATAGATGTCGTCCTCGCCAGGCGTGTAGCGCACTTCGGGCACCGGAAGGTCCGCGGGTGGCTCGAACACTTCGGAGATAGCCACGAGATCGCGTATTCGATCGAGCCTGAAAATTCGTTCGGCGTCTGCGGTGCGGCAATGGCCAGACAGGTACCAGTTTCCGAGCGAAGAGAACACTGACCACGGCTCCACGACCCTGGACTTCGTCTCCCCCTTGCCCAACGAGGTGTAGGTGAACTCAACCACTCTGTGATCAATTGCGGCCCTCCGCAGATCATCGAGACTCCCTGGGGCGGCAGCCAACTCAACCGCCAGTACATCCTCGGTGTCGCCCAGTACCGCGGCAGCCAACTTCTCAACAGCTCGTTCCAGCGCGGGAGGAGCTTGGTCGGTCGAACCGAGTGCCATTCCTGCCGCCAGTAGACCAAGCGCCTCGGCCGGGTTGAGCCTGACCGGTTTCGAGAAGTAGTCGGCCATGTCTACCACGACTTGGTCGCCATCGATGTACGCCTCCATCAACTCGCCTGGGCCGTATCCAGGCAACCCGCAAACGAACACCAGATCCAGGTCTTTGGCCAGCTCACTCGGGGAATATCCGAATCGCTCGCAGACTTCTTCGACGCTGGTCCCTCGGTTCGCAATGACCCAGGGCAGCATCGAAAGAATGCGATTGAGGCGGATGGCGGTTTTGTTCTGGATCATCTTGACCCTGCTACCCGTTCGATCATGGCCTGGCGCAACGCCGGCGGACCGAGAATCTCCGCAGACGCCTCGAAACCAATCATCCAGCCGATAAAGGCTTCGGCGTTGGCCACCTGCATGATCGCCTCGATCGCCCCGTCGGCGGCTTCCTGAATCTCGGCATGTCCTGGGAGTTGGTGGGTCGCGTACCACGCGACCGATTGGTCGAAATGCACTGTTGCCACAAGATCTTCTTGGCCGGCCTCCCAAGGCGCTTTTGGCAGAACTTCGCGCACCGAAAACCCACTGGGCCGATCGAACGCATGCTCTTCGCCTGCGAATTCGAGGGCGGTGGCCCGGTCGACTCGATAGGAACGGATATCGTCGGCCTGGTGGTCCCGCCCAACCACGTACCAGTGTCCTCTTTGATGCACAAGTCCGTACGGATCAAGCCGGCGTGCCTTGTCCCGGTAGGCGAATCGCACGGTCCGTCTTGTGCTGACAGCGGCGAACAGGTCGCCCAGAAGGTCAGCGGCGAGCCCCAGGTTGGCTGCCAGAGGCTCCCCAGCACCGGGCATCGGTGAGCCACCAAGCTTGAGAACCGCGTCTGGACCACTCGGTTGGCCGCCCAACCAGACCGCCTGGGCAGCCAGCCATAGCGCCGCCCTCTCCTCGTCTGTCAGCCCTGGATCGGGCATTTCGTACGCATCGTTGGGGATGACGTACCCGAACTCGACCTCCCAGGCGTCTGTGGGGTTGCGTTCAAGGGGGATGCCCATCTGGCGCAACAGGTCTTTGTCCCTTTCGAACATCCGGCGGAACGCCTCGTCTGAGGACTGGTCATAACCGGCGACAGTCGCCCGAATCTCGTCTGCCGTGACCGGCCGCTCAGTGGTCAGCAAGAACGCCAGTAGGTTGAGCAGTCTTTCGATGACCTTACGCATGGACAAGAAGCGTACGGAAGACCTCGGATCGATGGAAGCATCTCGCCCAGATTCACCGGTTCGCTCTATGCCTCGGATCCGCCACCGAGTCGATCCTCCAGTCTCATATGGCCTTGCTCTGTCCCGTAAATCGTCAAAATGTCGCCGGCGACGAGTTCGGTATCTCCAGTGGGGACTGCCACGTTGGCCCCTCTCCTGACAGACACGACCGTGCTGCCAGAGGGCCAGGACATCTCGAGATCGGAA
>CALCCX010000027.1 GCA_937900165.1 uncultured Acidimicrobiia bacterium
GTGAGTACGTGTGCGTCAACGAGAGAAAGTCAGATGAGACTCGACGTATGAGGTGTAGTGCTGCGATTTTGGTGGTTGCAAGAAGAAGAAGGAATACGAGATATATAAGTGTGACTGGAGTTTTTTTTTTTTCAAGCAGAAGCCGGCATACGAGATGTATCAGTGTGACTGGAGTTCAGACGTGTGCTCTTCCGATCTGGCCTCGGCCTGCACTACGGAGGAGAGCTGCTCGGAGCGACGGTCGTCCCGGCGTCTGGCGGCAACACCGGATTTCAACTCCAGCTACTCGAGGACTTGGGCGCAGGGGCCCTTTGTGCCACGCCGTCGTTTGCTCTTCTGCTCGGGGAGAGAGCGGCCGAAGCCGATCTCCATTCTCGACTGTCGGTTCGGGTCGCGATCTTGGGAGCCGAGCCATGGTCCGAAGGCATGAGAAGCAAGATCGAGAACACCTGGGGAGAGGGATTCAAGGCTGTCGATGTCTACGGAATCTCAGAAGTGATCGGTCCAGGGGTGGCTCAGGAGTCTCCAGACGCACCGGGGGCGCTTTCGGTCTTCGACGACCATTTCTTTCCCGAAATTGTCGACCCCGAGACGGGCGAACCGGTGCCTGACGGCGAGTTCGGGGAACTGGTGATCACCACGCTCACCAAGGAGGCGATGCCGGTCATCAGGTTCCGCACCAGGGACATCACTCGGATCATCCCCGAAGCCGGAGCCGACGGTCGCACTTTCGTCCGCATCGCCAGGCTCACGGGCCGCACCGATGACATGCTCGTCATCAGGGGAATCAACGTCTACCCCAGGGAGATCGAGTCTGTGCTGCTCGAGGATCCTGACGTCGGAGGCCAGTACCGCATTGTCGTCGACCGCAGGGCAGCCTTGCCGGAGTTGAGAATCCTCGGAGAACTGACGGCCGAGGCGAGCGACAGGGCCGCGGTGGTTGGCGACCGAATTGGAATGCGGCTTCTCGAGCGCATTCGAATCCGAACATCCGTTGAACTGACGGCCCCAGGCACCCTTCCCCGCCAGGACGGCGGAAAGGCACAGCGCGTATTCGAACAAACCTCGGACAGCGAGCCCCTGGGAATCTGACCTCGAGCCACCAAACCCTTCAGGGTCGGCTGAGGGAAACCACCCATATCTCACGGGCTGACCATCGCTTAGGGTGAACCCATGCAGCCCCTAGAAACCGCTGACGTCGACCGGGTATCCCGCCGTGACGACTTCCTGACCATGGCCTTCGGGCTGTGGATGATGATCGGCCTCATGGTCGATGCGAACTCCCATTCCACCGATCCTGGCCTGGAAAGTTTCTGGACCTCGTCTCACGCGCTGTTCTACTCAGGATTCACCGCGACGGCCCTCTGGGTGATCCGCCTCTGCCTGGTGCGCAGACGTGCCACGGGAGGGATCCTCCATTGGGCGCCGCTCGGCTACCGCCTGGCACTGATCGGCGTCGGCTTGTTCGCGCCCGGAGGAGTCGTTTCCGCTGTCTGGCACCCGGTGTTCGGCGTCGAGACAATGGCCCCGATGTTTCGCGCCGGGCTGTTCTCGGTGCCGTGGGGATCACCCGCCACCCAGGCCATGCTCGAGCCGTTGCTGTTCGAGCTGTCCCAGTTTCCGTTGTCGTCGGTGTTCGATCGGGTCATGTCGGTGTGGTTCGCCTATGTCGGCTGCAAGGACCAGGTCCAGGCCGGTCACACCCCGATGTTCGACGAACGATCGACGCGGCGTTGGCCCAACCGTCGACTGCGTCGCCGCCATATCGTCGATTTCGGTGAGCACACGATCGAGCCGGTTCTGTTGTCGAGTCAGCGTTCGGGGGCGACCGACGAGGCCCACAACGCTCATCGTCGGGCGATGGTCGGCACGCCGGGGATGGCCCATCCGCAGTTGGCGTCGATCACCAAGTCCAACGCTTCGCCCATCACTTCTCTGGCCGCACGCACGCGTCGCAGATCATCGTCACGGGTGCCGCCAACTTTAACCTTGATGGTGGTGAATCCCGCGGCAACCCGCTCGGCAATAACTCGTCGCAGCCGCGCATCGTCGTAGGCACCAACTGAAAAACGGCAGCGAATGGCGTGCGACCGCTTCGCGCCACCGAGCAACTCGTAAACAGGAGCCCCGGCGACCTTGCCTTGAATGTCCCAGCAGGCCATCTCGATCGCCGATTTGGT
>CALCCX010000028.1 GCA_937900165.1 uncultured Acidimicrobiia bacterium
CAATGCGTCCAGGCCCCTCCGACAGCCATGGGACAGCTTGGGCGGCTGAAACGATCTCCCAATTCGCTTGGGTGGCTTTGCCGAGGGACTGCTCGGCTTGTCGGAGCCCTGCGGATGAGCCTGATCAGGTCGTCGCGCAGTGGGTTGTCCGGCCTTTGGTGGTCGGTTCCTATTAGTGGGTTTGTCCTCTCGTGCCATCGTCCGCTCACCCCTACCGAGTAGTCGGGCACACATATGGGACTCGCCTCGTCCAGTCGGCCAGGTTTACCGCTCCACCGTTTCTGTCACAACTGTGACAGATCCGGGTGTCCGGTGCCGGGCGACTTCACACCGAAAACAGCTCGCTGCTGATCTTCAAGAACAGCTCGACCAGGCGCTGGCCCGATTGCGGCTGGCCGGCACCGACCTCCAAGCCATCGAGGTCAAGGCCGCTGGCGGTGGGTTGCCGAAGTCCACGATCGACAGCATCTCGGCCTACGCCAATGCTGACGGCGGCATGCTGATTCTCGGCCTGAACGAGGCCGATGGATTCGCCACTGTCGATATAGACGCCCCCAAGTTGGCGGCCGACCTCGCCTCGGCATGCGCCGACCAGCTTGAACCCCCGATTCGATTAGAGATCGACATCGCCGATGTCGGCGGCAGGCCTGTCGTCGTAGCTCTCATCGACGAACTCCCGACAGCCCGGAAGCCCTGCTTCGTGAAGAGCCGAGGCATTGACCGAGGTTCCTATCTTCGTACTCACGACGGCGACCGGGCTCTCAGTACCTACGAGGTCCACGTCCTGCAGTCCTCGCGAGGTCAGCCGCTCGACGACATGGCCGCCGTGCAAGGCGCCACGGTGTCCGATCTAGACTCGGATCTGGTTGCCTCACTGCTCCGCAGGCTCCGAGCTACGCGAGGCAGGGTCTTCGCGGACGCTGACGACGACGAAGCTCTCCGGTTGATGGGGGTGATCGTTGACGGTGACGACGGACCAGTCGTTACGTTGGCCGGGCTTCTTGCGCTTGGGAGATACCCGCAGCAGTTCTTCCCGCAGCTCGATATCACGTTCGTAGCCTTTCCCACAACCACCGGCGAACCCTTGGGCGACGGCACGAGGTTTCTTGACAACCAGTCCATCGACGGACCGATCCCGACAATGGTCGCAGAGATGCTCACGGCGATGCGCCGGAATATGAAGCGACGGTCGATCGTGGTCGGCCTCGGCCGAGAAGACCGCTGGGAGTACCCCGAAGAAGCCGTCCGTGAGGTAGTGGCCAACGCGCTGATGCATCGTGACTACAACCCGCTCGCGCACGGCGCTCAAGTGAGGGTGGCGATGTACCCAGACCGCTTCGAGATTGCCAGTCCGGGCGGCCTCCATGGGCCGATCGCACGCGAGGACCTACTAGCCGAGCCTGTGTCGTCTTCCCGCAACTCTCGCCTCGCCAAGTTGCTCGAAGACGTCGAGGTCATCGGGACCGGTCGGACCGTCTGTGAGAACCGGGGTTCGGGACTTCTCGCCACCGCCGCCGCGCTGAGAGATGCAGGGATCGAGCCGCCGAAGTTGGTCGATGTAGTGCGCGAGTTTCGCGTGATCATCCGAAATCATGGGCTGCTGGACGAAGACGCTCTGGCGTGGCTGTCGGGCATCGACACCGCCGGCCTCAACGATCGCCAGAGACTCGGCCTCGCCTACCTCCGACGCAACGCCAAGATCACCAACCAGCAATACCGCACGCTCACCGGGTGCGATTCTTTGACCGCTACCAGGGAGCTTTCGGGGCTTGCCGGGCCGGTCTCGTTGAGAAGAGGAGTGATCGCCGGTGGACGGTGTGGCATCTCGTTGGCGTGCTTCAGCCCGACGCGTGGCAGCAAACTCTGAAGTTCGTCGACAAGCTACCGCCTCTTCTGCGGCGGGATCGCCGAGCTGAGATTCGCGCGTTCCTCGAAGCCGGCCCGCGGAGCGCACAGAACATGGCCGAGGATTTCGGGATCACCAAGGAGGGCGTGCTCCGCTGGCTCCGCCGGATGGAAAAAGACGGCGAGGTCCGCCCGACCAGCAAGAGTCGACGAAGCAGATTCAACCAATGGGAACTCGTCCGAGGCACACCCTCACCCTGACGCTATCGGAGGCGTTGGTCGATAGGCACCCCTCTTATCCGTATTACACTTAAGCATGTACATCCAGTTCGCCGACAGCGATGTGGTCATCCACGCGAATGCCGCTGCGAGCCGAATTCCGAACATACTTAGCCGGAGAGATCAACGATGAGCCGAAAGACCAAGGCTGACAAGACCCACAGCGACGAAGATCTGGCCGGCATCGCGACCGACTTCGAGAGCCACGACTTCACTTCCGACGAGCTCACGAAGATCAAGAAAACCCGGAGTCGCTCTCCGAGCCTGGGTGTGGCGAAAGCCGAGGTCTACAGCTTCCGGGCCCCGCCCAACTACAAGGACCGAATCAAACGGCGCGCCGACTCGGACGACAAGTCCGAGAGCCAGGTCATCCGCGACGCCCTGGACGCCTACCTCTGAACGATCCCCCGGCCGGCCCACAACGTGTCTAGACATTGGGGATCAGGGTCGTAACTGCCCTAATCAGCCCACATTGCGGCTCTTGGACCGTCGAAGCCGGAGCCATTCGATCCCCCCAGCCGCGACGAGGCCGAGGAAAAGAGGCACAACCAAGTACAACCGTACTGGGTCTATTTCACCGCTGGCGCTCCATGAGTCGACGCCAGCGACTGGTACAGCTTCGATTTCTGGGCTGTCCTCCAGACCGCAGTAGATTGGTCCGGTGGGCCAGTTGGTGACCCACACTCCGCCGGCAAGATCGCAATCCTGCGCTTCTCCGATATCGATCGGTAGTCCGGAACAAACTGAAACCAGCAGAGTGACCAGGCCAGTCGTCAAAACGTACCTCGACAAACTCACAGACCCTCCGGCCCGGGAAGCAGCGGCAGAGCAAACAGTATTTGCGAGATCGCGGCTACGTTACGCCCGCTGGACCTGGGGGCGATACATTTGTTTCTCAGACTCGTCAAGCCGTCCAAGGAGAACAACTCGCCAGCACCGTTCGGAAGGCTCGTTCCGTCAAGCTCGTAAGGTTCTATGGATGTCTTTCATCAGGAGGATGAGGTGGAGTTCGTCGGTGGGCGATTGCTCGAACTCGGGGATGAGATGGAGGTAGAAGTCTCGGGCTTGGGCGGTCTCGGCATGCACGAGGAGCCCTCGGCATCCGATCTCGGTTCCTAACTGAGCGGCGCGGCGGATCACATCCACGAGCAACCCGGCCCCGAGGCCCCGACCGGTGTGTTCGACCGAGACGCCCAGCCGTGTGAGCAGCGCGACGGGTTGCGGGTAGCGGCCTGCTCCTTTGCGCAACCGCGCCGGCGCATCCCCAATCGTGATGCCGGCCATGCACCATGCGTAGTAGGTGGCTACTTCGACGCTGTCTGGCTGAGTGACGACGTGGACCTTGCTCGTCCCGGTTGCGTTGGCCTGGCGGGCGTGGTGCCGAAGCCATTTAGTCTGCTCAGTCGCTTGGCACTCGGAGG
>CALCCX010000029.1 GCA_937900165.1 uncultured Acidimicrobiia bacterium
CAGATGATTCCGCGTGCTGGAACGCCATTTGAAAAAATGACAACGGAGGAGAAGCGTTATACTCGTGTTATTAGTGAACTTGATCAAAAGTATCCGGGTTTCGGTAAGGAACTTTACTACGGTGTTCAGACGCTTAAGAATTTGATTGGTAAGCATATAGCTCCATTGATTGCGGCGACAGCAGCGCCGGGTGCGCCGGATTGGTATAAGAACTGGGCGATGAAGCGGGTTGAAGGATTGACGCCAGAGCTTGATTTCGCTCGGCAGATAACGCGGGACTATGGCGTGACGGCGGGTTTTGCTTACTCTTTTGCAGAGGCGTTGCCGGGCATTGCTACATCCGTAGGTGCTACGAAAGCAGCATTGGGTATCCTTGGTGCAACGAAGTTGCCCATAGCGGCCACTGTATCCAGATCGCTTCTTGCAAGCTCTGTAGCGTTCAATACGGCCTTCTGGGGCGGATATTCCGCTGGGACTTATAATCAGACGATACACGAACTTGGGAAAGAACCCACTGTTGCTGGATATGCTGCAAATTTGGCTATTGGCGGTGCGGTTGGCCGGATGTTTCCGGAAGCTGGAAAGCTCTTCAAACAGAAGAAATTTGCAAAAAGATATGTTGAAAACATACTTGCTCCGATGTTTGAGAAGGAGGTAAATGGCTTAAAAAAACTTAGCCAAACTGAGGTTATTTCGGAAGCGACAGCAGAATTACAGCGGTTAGGGCGTGGTCAGTTAATAGATGCTTTGAGGGAGAAAGGATTTGCGGGAGCCGATCTTAAGAGAGGTCTTGCTGCTGTTCGTCGATCCAGCTCCCAAAAGCAGAGGCCGTATCGTCGCCGGCCGCGCATCCAAAAAGTCAGGTCTGGCGGGTTGGCTGTATTGGCGCGGTTCTGGTTCACCCCACACGGCTGGCGAGCCGCTGCTGCTCATCGAGATCTCTCAGCAGGTGTGGGACTACTACGGGATGCTCCGCAACGGCACTGAACTCCGAACCCATCTCATCGACCATGAACTGTCCCACTTCCAATACGACCCGGAGCTGGAGACCTACACGCTTCGGCCCCATGACTCCGAAATCTTCTTCGCTGTCATCTCCCGATATGAAGGCCTTCTATCCGAACACAAATCGATGCTCTCCGGCGAGGCCAGGTCACCATCAGAACGTGTGGACAATTTCGGGAGCATCATGCTCGAGCTGTACGGCGACGACGCCACGGACCTAGAAGTCGACCCTCAGACCGGTGAAATCACCGTGATCAGAGACGACGAGGATTCCGCATGAGAGGCCGATCTCCTGGCTCCCGGAACCTGAAACCCCTCGAAGGTTCCATGGCCATATACAAAAACAACAACAGGTCCGACGTGTGCCAGTACTGCAACAAGACCGACAGCCGGACATCGCTCTTAGCTGTCGCTGTCGGCCGCCAATGCGACGGGCCACCTGCTGGTATGCACCCGGCCTGCTATCGCAAATTCCTTGCCACCTGGCCGCAGGCGTCCTAATGGCACCCCTCGAACTCGTGTTCTCCTGGTCCGACTTCCAAAAGCTCGCCGCGCTCGCCGGCGCAGCATCAACTGATGCAGCACGCCCCTCCATCTGTAGGGTGCACCTCTCCCCCAACCCCGAAACCGGTATCCTCGAAGCCGCCGCCACCGACTCCTACGTCCTCGCCTGGCGCACCTTCAACAACGTGGCGGTCCCCGACGGCCTCGACGTCACATTCCCCGCCAAAGACCTGACAGCGTTCGTCAACGTTGCCACGGCGATCATCAAACGGCACAACCCGCTCGAAGTCGCGGTCGAAGTTGTGATCAACGATGCCTGCACGGAGGGCTCGTGGTCGATCCCCTCCCTCAAATGGGAATTCAAGGTCGATCCAACCAAGTATCCGACCTGGCGACCTCTGCGCATCCGTTTGGGAGACAAGATCGACGCTCTCCAGGCGCTCGCTCGCAAAACGCAGCGTGCTGATCTGATCATCGCCATCTACGACACCAGATGGATCACAACAGAGTTCAAAGAGTGGCGCCTAGACCAAGACGACGAATGGGCCAGACGAGACGCACACGACGCCCTATACGCGATCGCTTCCAAGGTCACCCGCAAGGCGATCGTCGAATGGGTCGCCGCTCTCACAAGACCCTTCGATGCGACCCACGGGACCGCGGCTGTCAACTCCGACTACCTGCACCGCCTATCCAAAACGTTCCGAATTCCAAAAGCCGGAACGAGGCTGCTCACGATCTCGATAGAAACCTCGCTGGACCCGATCCGACTGTCCAGCCCTGGCGACCCCGCATGGGGCGCCGTCCAAATGCCGACGCGAATCTGATGTCACGCCACTACTGCGACCTCGCCAGGCCCTGTGACATGTGCGGGCAGGCAGACACCCAAACCGACCGAACGACGCCCAGCAGCTATTTGGCGCCGACACAGAGATGGCTAGCGGTCCCGGTCGGCTGGATACTCGTCGTCCAGGCCGCTCTCGCTACCGCCAGTGCTGTCGTGCACGCGATCAACGGCCAGATGTCCACGTCAGCGTTCCTCGCATGGTTCGCCTGGATGGCGATGCGCCACGGCCGGAAGCTTCTCAGAACCTACGAAGGGACCTAACGATGGAATATCAAACCGAGATTGTGTTGGGACAAAGGTATCGGGACGTTCCAAGCGGTTGGGAAGGTATCGCAACAGGCGTATTTTTCTACGTCAACGGATGCACCAGAGTCAACCTTGCCGGACCCGACAAAGTGGGCCAACCCAAAGATTTCGTGTTCGACGAAGAGCAACTAGTACGCGGCGATGACCGAGGGTGGACTCTGGACCCGCCGACATCCCGACATGGTGGCCCTCGATCCGTCGTGCCTCCTGCCCGATGATCACCCTCGAGTACCACCGGCCAGCCGCCGCTGTGTCAATCAACGAGTCCCACGGACGACACTGGCGTGCCACCTACTCCGACAAACGCTATTGGCAAGCCGCCGCGCATTCGCATGCCCGCCACAAAATCAACCGGCGAGAATGGGCCAAACCAGGGCCGCCGTCCCGCGTGCAAGTCACGATCCCGTTCACCAGGTTGAGACGCCGCGATCCCCACAACTACACGGGCACCGTCGTCAAATGGACCATCGATGGACTTGTACGTGCCGGAATGTGGCCAGACGACACCCCAGAGTGGGTGACCGTCGTCGACCCGATCCTCATCGTCGACAAGAACCTGATCGTGGTGGTGGCCATCAGCCCCATCGACGAGGCCGCCTGATGATGGCCCACGTCGAGATCACCTTCGAGACCACAATTGTCCTCGGGTTCGACGAGTTGTGGCCGGACGACGACGCACCCGACCCGGTCACCGCCGAACACGTCGAAAACCTCATCAAAGCTCACGGCGGACCCTCCAATGTCCTGTCCGATTGGGGCCTAGGACCACTTTCCACTCACATCCGGGTGCTCTGATGCGTGGAACAACCTGCCTGACGTCGATGAAAGGGCGCTACGCCACCCGCAAACGCGCCCTCGGGGCCATGAACACCGTCGGCCGGCGCGGACACAACCAGCCCGAACATCTCTCGATCTACAAATGCTCCGACTGCCGCTCCTGGCACCTCACATCACAACGCCGCCCCACCCACAACAACGACCGAGACGACAAGGAGCGGTCCCGGTGAGTGTGCAGCTGATGTCGTTGGTGTTCCGCACTGACCTGCCCGCCAAACTGAAGTTGCCGTTGTTGTCGCTAGCTGATCAGGCGTCAGACGTCGGGGTGTGTTGGCCGAAGTTGGAAACGACAGCACCCCGATGCTCGATCAAGGTGCGTCACCTGCGGGACTGTATCCGTGAGCTCGAGGAGCTCGGCCTGGTCGAGGTCGAACGCCGCGGGAACCGTCTCACGAATAGGTATGTCGTCAACGTCGACGCTCTCACTTCTCTGGTGTCCGAAGCCGAGGGTGACCGGCAGTCCACCACCGCCCACCCAAAAAGTGACCGGCACCCCAGTGCCGCTCACCCAAAAGGGCCCACCGGGGAGGCCGGAAACCCTCTCGTAGCAACGGTTGTAGACGACGGTGATGACGTTTCAACAGTGACCGGCAGTCCAGTGCCGGGCACTGGGGGTGACCGGCACCCCAGTGCCGGTGGTGACCGGCAGATCGGAAGAGCGTCGTGGAGGGCAAGAGTGGAGATCTCGGTGGGCGCCTGAGCATTAAAAAAAAAAAAACACGTACATAAGTCACGCACATGTCTCGGCGG
>CALCCX010000030.1 GCA_937900165.1 uncultured Acidimicrobiia bacterium
GGGGAGATCGGTGGGGGTGTCAACCGGCAGGTGGCGTGTGAGGGCGCAGGGGACAGGCTCTTTCCCTCCCCGATGCTCTTCCGATCTCATTTCACTCTTTTTTTTTTTTAATGATACGGCGACCACCGAGATCTACACTCTTTCCCTACACGACGCTCTTCCGATCTAAGGCCGGCACTGTCAGGCCTGACGAGTTGATGGAAACTGCCCCCAGGTCAATCCTTCCAGAGCCGATCATCGCCAGAAGGTTCGGTCCAGCGCTCGCCTTGAGGCGGTCGACCATCACCAGGGCGAAATCGTTGCTGGTGAAGGAAAACCCGGTCGGAACCTTGACGAGTTCGTTCGGAAGGCCCGGTCCCTCGCTCCGCAGGTAGACGGTTGGGACGCCAGACTGGCTCATCGCGATGAAAAGGGGACTCAGCAGGAGCCACCCGACCGCTCGCAATCCCGCTCGGCCGCCACGATTGGCCCCGAAATCGCCTATCTCCTCCCATCGAAGCTGACGCTCTGAGAATCTCCGCCTGATGGTCAGCCCGACGTCGTCGGTTTCGATCGCTCGACCGCTGAGCAGGAACAACAATGTGAGTCCGACAGCGACAGAGATGGCGGCCCGCACCCAATCGCCGGCAACGCCGTTGCTCACCGACACCAGGAGAGTAAGAAGCGCGACAGTGACCGCAGGTTTGCGGCTGGCTGGGTAACGGGTGATCTCCATTCGAGGCTCCCTATGGGCGACCCGTCATTATTCGGCATTCAGCCGCGTCGGCTTGACGACTCGGTCAGTCGCCGATTGGATCTGCGTGAGCGCCGACCCCGCCTACTGGTCGACCGGAGGCATGGTTTGGACGGCCGGCGGATTCTCCAGATACCCGATCAGGGCGGCGATGTGACTCAGATGAATGAGCTGGATATGAACCTTGATGGGTTTCCGCTCGGCGGGCACGACGAGCTTGAGGAGCGAGCCTGCGAATTTATAGCGCATTTCTGGAACAAGACGGAGCGGGATGGTAAGGGATGGGTCAATAGTGGGTTGCACTGTGACGCCTTCTGAGTCAATCTGCACGGCGCCCAGGTCGATCCGACCCGAGCCGATCATCGCCAGCAGATTGGCCCCGGCGGTCGCCTTCAAGTGGTCGGCCATAACAGCCGAGAATCGGCGACTGTGAAGCGCAAAAGCGCTTGGGAGCTTCACAGTCTCCTCCGGTAGCCCCTGCCCCTTGCCCTTCAGATAGATGGTTGGCGTCCCAGCTACCAGCGGTCCATTTCCCCTGGCCGTGCCGAAGTCTGCGAGTTCTTCCCACCGGAACCGACGCTCGGAGAATCTCCGCCTGATGGTCAATCCTGTCTCGTCGGTCTCGATTGCTCGGCCGCCCAGCAATAGCAGAAATACGCCACCGATTGCGGCCGTGATAGCGCCCGCCACCGGTCCAATCTCGACTCCGACCGGCAGGGACGCGGCCGGGATGATCGCCACTAGGAGTAGTTTGGACGCCCATCCGGCCGGGTGGCGGGTTGTTTGCAAGTTGCTCCCGTTAGATCAGAGATTCATCGGCCGACTCACGTAAGGCCTTGATGGGATCACGGGCGGAGCTGGATGGTCTGGCTTCTGAGGCCGTCTGACAGCATCACGTCTAGCGGGCCGTCGATCTCGATGGTTCCACTGGTGTCGTACCCCATCACCAAGCCAGTGCTGGGGTCGATCAGGACTGCCCGCTCGTAGACGGCCGTGTCCCAAGTCCAGCCTTCGCCTACTGCTTGCAGGGTCGACCCGCTCGGTGTCGGAACGGCGGCTGCCCGCCGAACGGTGAGTGTCTCGCCGCCGGACATGACCTCGACCGAGACAAGCGCGTCGAGCGTCGTCTGATTGATCGGAACCCCGAAGCTGAACCCGGCGGGCGGTGCTTCGACGCCCTGGCGTACCTCGGCCTGATAAGCCGAGAATGATTGAGAGATGACAACCTTGCCCGATGCGTCCCGGCCTATCAGCATGTATGGCCCAGGGCTCGGGGTCACTGCCGCAACGTCCATCTGAGTGAGAGGGTCCAGTTTGACCAGGCCGTCGGCAACGCTCCCGGTCACCAGCATGGTGGTCTCACCAATGTCAGGCTCGACGATGTTGAAACCAGTGTTGACCCGATAGTCGAGCGCCTCGCCGTAGAAGTAGTCGCTGATCCAAACTGGACTGCAGTAGGACATGAAGTCGAATCGGCTGGCCGGGTCGAACTGGGTTCCAGAAGCCAGGTCATACCCCCACACGCCGATCTTGCCTCCAGCGTGCGGGAAAGAGGGGTCTCCGCTCACTCCGCAGGGCGCATGATCCAGAGAAAAGTTGTGGCCGAGTTCATGGGCTACCACTCCGGCCTTGCCTGATCGGTTCCAGCTGATTGCGGCCGGGAATCCGATGTAGCCGATCCCTGCGATGCCGGAGCTGTAGCCAGGATCAACGATACCGTGATACATTCGGGTGCTTCCGTCCGTGGCTCGCAGGTTTGCTATCTCTGACAGGGTCGAGCTCCAAGTGGGCCAGTCGAATGTGGTAGCGGCGACGGCGTACGGGGTGTCGCGTACCTCGATGTCGTACGCGGCTACTGGCATCATCGCCAGCACGTCTTCGATGTATTCGGATGGGTCTGACAGATCCGGCGTCACGCCGTTGAAGGTGATCGGGACGAGCGTGATCTCCAGGGTCGGAACGATGACTGCTTCGAGGTCCAACCAACCCGAGGCGGGGTAACGGTTGTTTGTCTCGTCCGACTCTGCGATGACGTTGTCGGGGTCGATCATCACGTACACCTCAATGTCACCGGTGATCGCGGCGGCGCCGAGGATGGCGGCGAACGTATCGGAGATCTGACTTTCGGCCGGTGTTTCTGGTACTGCCCCAGGGCCGCCGAGAGTGACGGTTCCGCTTCCCGCAGACGACTGCCAGAAGAGTCGAACGATTGGAGCGGAATTGTTCGACTCGCTGGCCGCGACGAAGGCTCTGGCCAGTCCGTCGCGGCCGGCTACGACCGGAGTCTGGTCTCTCGCAGCCTGTGACGAGTCGATCGCCCGGACCGATTTGGTGCTGTTAAAACCGTTTAGGGAGAGATCGAATCCGGCTGGAGGGGTTGGGCCTGCCACGTACCAAGAGAACTGAGTCGACACGTGTTCGTAGGTTGCGTCCGCCCTGACGGTTCCCTGATCTGGTCCTTACCCGTGTC
>CALCCX010000031.1 GCA_937900165.1 uncultured Acidimicrobiia bacterium
ACTGGAGTTCAGACGTGTGCTCTTCCGATCTACCGGTCTCCGCGTCCGGATCCCACATCCATCTGGTCCACAGCCAATAGGTGTCTGGGTCGGAGAAATGCAGCAGACTGCTGCCCAGATCAAAGCCGGTTTGGGGATGCACATCTCGCCCGATTGCCCCAATTGCGTCGTGGAATCGCTCGAGCCGATGGCCCGGCTCGCCAGGACCTGACAGCAGATCGACGATCAGCTCGATGAATCCGTCGAGGGTGAGGGCGTCGAGGATTACCCGATGGCGACGCCTGGCAGAAAACACGGACCGCAGCAGCCCGCGAGCCCCCTCTACGCTCATTTCGTGCACCCGGTTCGGGTTGAGCAGACTCTGGAAGGCAGCCGCTTTGGCTTCGAGTAGCCCAGCGATCTCGCTGAGTTCCTCGCGGCTGACGCGCTCCAACGCCTGGCTGGTGAACTCTTCGGCAGTGAAGGTGTCGACCACCTGCCCGGAGTAGAACGCGTCGCTCAAGCCGGCGTCCCTACCGCCGATCGCAGGAACGCGACAGCCTTGGCGGCCGCGGCGCCCGCCGATGAGATCGTGTCATCCAAATCGGCCGGCCCCGTTGCCGCGCCGCAGGCGAAAACGCCTGGCACCGTCGTGGTCACCGTATCGAGAGAGTCGTGCACTGTCTCGATGAAGCCGTACTGGTTGCTGGGTATCCCCAGGATCTCAGCCATCTGTCTCGTACCCTGCGACGGCTCCATCCCCACTGCCAGAACTACGACGTCCATTGGAATCTCCATGGGTCTGCCCATGGTTGTGTCTTCTCCTCGGATCAGAAGACGGCCGTTCTTCGAAAGGATCTCCGTGACGATGCCCTTCACGTAGTTGACCCGGTGTTGCTCCTGGGCAGGCCAGTAGATCTCGTTCTCCCAATATCCGTACATACGCATGTCGATGTAGAAGATGAAAACCCGCGAGTCCGGGACTTGCTGGCGGACCTCGATCGCTTGTTTGGATGAGATGCCACAACACACCTTGGAGCAGTATTCGTTGCCGATCTGGCGGTCCCGCGAGCCGACACATTGGATGAATGCCACCCGCTCGGGTGGTTTGCCGGTAGAAGGGGTGACGAAATTGTTCTCCTTCAACATCCGCTCTGCGTCCTGGAGAGCCAGGACATCGGGGAACTCGTAATACCCGTATTGTTGAGTTTCTCGACCCGGATCGAAATGCTGGAATCCGGTTGCCACCACAATTGCACCCGCTTCGACCGTGTCGTCTGCCCCGTTGCTGGAGATCGTCACGGAAAAGGCGCCGGCGGCGCCGTCCACCGCCGTGACTTCGGAGTTGGCGCGAACCTCCACGTTCGGTCGGCTGGTGGCGCCTTGTATGAGGAGGTTGCTCAGTTCCTCCGCGGACTGCATTCCGTGGGTGAGGGCCGCGTAGTTCGCCGAGATCGGCATGCCGCCCAGCGACTCCCGCTTCTCGACCACCAGCACTGGCTGGCCCAGGTCGGCTGCGAGGCGGGCAGCTTCCAGGCCACCAGGGCCACCTCCGATGACGACTACTCGACTAGACACCCACGTCCTCCCAAGTCAGAAACTCGATCTCATGTGAATCCAGGCGGGCCAAGTCCTTCTCAAACTCGATCCAAGCCGCTTCCCAGTCAATGCCCATCTTCTCGAGCAGGGCGGTGTAGTCGGTCGTATGCCAATGGAGCTGGCAGACTCGGTATGGGTGGGCTCCCATGGCCAATGCGGCGAACTGGGCGTCCGACATCACCGGCACCCCCACGTTCTTATTGTGCACCTGGGCGGCGAACTGACTCTTGTCCAGAGTGGTCACGCACCCGGTGTCGTGGGTGATCACCACGTCGGGGTCGGCCTCTTCTTTCATCACCTCGATCTTGCGCTGAGTGGCAAAAGATCTGGTGAAGTCCCGCTCCACGAGGATGTGGCGGAACCCGAACCCGCAGCAGTCGAAGAAAGTCGAATAGTCGGCGACTGTTGCGCCTAGCGATTCGACGAGTGCCGAAACCGTGGCGGTGCGTTCCCCACCGTATATGTCTGGGTCGTAGATCGCGTCCTCTTGTACCAGCTTGTAGTAGTGACAAGCAGGGTGAACGGTGACGGTGATGTCAGAAAAGTCGAGAACCTGTCCCGCCACGATCCGATCGCGCATCGCGTGGACCCATTCTGAGTAATGGACGATTTCTTCTGGCATGACCAGTTTCTTGTTCATTTTCGCCATGATGTCGCGTACCTGAGAGCGGAGGCCGTCGTGATGAACGAGCTCTTCACGTACCTCTTTGTAGTGGCCGTAGGAGGTCGCGCAGTGGATGATCGGGAAATAGCCGGTTTCGTACGCGGCCGCGAAATTCCTCATGGCCACCCCCGCCTGGGCCGCGGCATTCGAGGTGGCTGACGCGTAGTAGTTCCAGGCGGTGCAAGAGGTTTGATCCGTGGGATCCAGGTAGTCGAATCCGAGCTTGCGGTTGAGCCAGTAGATGGATGTCGAGTAGCCGGGAATGTGCCCGCACTGGCCACACGATTTGTGATGCCAGGTGAGCTGCTCGGGTATCTTCTTCTTGCGGCCGTATTTGGTGGTGACCTCAACATAGGGCTCTGGCACCCTATGGACGATCAGCTCCCCTGCGGCCTCCAATTCGTTGACGACCTCGTGCATGTCCCTGGTGGGCGCGTCCTCTGGACGCGGCAGCGGCTTGCGTCTCAATGATTCGATCGGGATGAGGCCACTCACTGTCATGCTCCTTTTTCAGAGGTCGATTTCGTATCCGGCGTCTTCGAGTTTTTCCTCCATGACGTCGATGATGATCATGTGGAGGCCTTCGTCGACCTCGGCGATCATGTCCATGACACCGCTGTAGTGCCATATCAGATAGAGTTCGGTCAGGGTCTCCTCCGAGATTTCCCAACTGGTCGACGTAGTGTGCAGCGTCTCCGGGGGTAGCGCCCGCCTCCAGACGTCCAGGTGTTTGGAGACCTCGTTGACCCCTGGCCCCCAGTCGGGAAAAGCGTCTGGCTGAAGCATGTCTGGCGACACCTGGGTACCGGTCGTCATGATCTTGTAGACGATACGGCTGTAGCCCTCGAGAGCTTCTTTCGAGGATGCCAGTCCGTTGTTGACCGCCACCTCCCGTAAAATGGTGATCAGGCCGCCAGGCGAGTTCTCCCTCGGACACCGGTTGCACGAAAAGCACTGGGAG
>CALCCX010000032.1 GCA_937900165.1 uncultured Acidimicrobiia bacterium
TGTGTTGTCTTTTTTTTTTTAATGATACGGCGACCACCGAGATCTACACTCTTTCCCTACACGACGCTCTTCCGATCTCGGCCTCGATCATCAGCTCGATCTTCTCCGGTGACCTTCCCTTCACCATGTTGATGTGAACCAGGGGCATAGCACTCCTTTCTTGTGGCCTTGCTTTGCTTCAAACTGCTCGAACGGTCACGCTGCTGAGGTCTGGTCTCATCGAACCGCGAGGTCGAGGGCGCCGATCCGGTCGATCTCCACGGTGACCGAATCTCCGGCCGCCACCGGAATGGCGCCAGTGAGCGCCCCGGCCAGGACCAGCGATCCGGCGGCGAGTGACTGGTTCCGTTCGGAGAGCTTGCGCACAAACCAGGCGACCGCGGCCGCCGGGTGACCCATAACCGCGGCTCCTGCCGCCGTGCCAACCACCTCTCCGTTCTTCGAGAACACGCATCCCACGTTGCGTAGATTGATTCCCTCTACCGGGACGGGACCGCCCAGCGCGTAGTGGGCCGCGGAGGCATTGTCTGCAATCACGTCTGGAAGCGTGAACGAGTAGCCGGAATACCGCGAGTCGAGCACGTCGATGGCCGGCATCACCGACACGGTGGCGGCCAGGACCTGATGAGCACCGACATCAGGACCGGCCAGGTCGTCGCCGATGAGGAATGCCACTTCGGGCTCCACGCGGGGCTGGATCAGCTCGGACGAGACGAGCGATTCACCTGCCCGGATCTCAGACCCTTCGACGAACCAGCCATAGAGAGGCTCGGCCACCTTCATCTGTTGCTGCTTGGCCTTGGAGGTCAGGCCGAGCTTGGCGACCGGCGCACTTCCACCCAGGGCCTCGATCACCTCATCCTGAATCTCGTAGGCTTCTTCGGGTGTGAGGTTGGTTGATCCAGGGTCAAGGGCGGTCCGGGTCTGGACAGCATGCACTAACTGGGAGGCAAGAAAGTTCACGACTGGGAAACCTGCGCGTCGGCGGCTCGGCGCTGAAGCTCCATGGCAACGTCGATGATCATGTCTTCCTGGCCACCCACCACTCGACGTTCGCCGAGTTCGAGGATAATTTGCTTGGTGTCGACCCCGTATCGCTCAGCGGCTCGTTTGGCGTGCAGGAGGAACGAGGAATAGACCCCCGCGTAGCCGAGAAGCAGCCCGTCCCGATCGATGATCCCGTGGTTCGGGTGGATCGGTCTGACCGTATCCTCGGCGGCGTCCATGATCAGCAGCGGGTCGACCCCTGTGGTGATCCCGGACTTCTCACAGGCGGCGATGAGGATCTCCGTCGGACAGTTTCCCGCTCCTGCCCCTAATCCAGTGGCACATCCGTCGATCTGGTCTACGCCCTCTTCCAGAGCGGCCAGTGAATTGGCGACTGCCAGGGACAGATTGTTGTGGGCGTGAATGCCGACTTGGCACGAGACCGCAGACTTGACGGCGGACACCCTGCGTCTCGCGTCGTCGATGGTCATCGCCCCGGCGGAGTCGACGACATAGACGGTGCCGGCGCCGTATGAGTCCAGAAGCTGAGCCTGGCCGGCGAGATGTTCTGGCGAAATCATGCTCGCCATCATCAGGAACCCGACGGACTCCATCCCGAGCTCCTCGGCGAGCGCGATGTGCTGCTGCGCGATGTCGGCTTCCGTGCAGTGGATCGCGATCCTTGCAACCGTTGCTCCGGCATCTGCTGCTTTTCGTAGATCTTCCTTCGTACCGATGCCTGGCACCATCAGGACCGCGATCTTGGCGCGGGTGGCCTCCTCGGTGGCCGCCCGGATCAGCCGCATTTCGTCTGTTCGAATGAACCCATAGTTGAAAGACGAGCCTCCGATGCCGTCGCCATGTGACACCTCGATCACGGGTACGTTGGCCGCGTCAAGTGCCCGTACGACCCGACGGACCTGATCTTCGGTGAACTGGTGAGCGACAGCATGCGAGCCATCGCGCAAGGTGGAGTCGGTGAGTCGGAACCGGGGCGCAGTCGAGATAGCCATCACTTGGCCTCCCTGACAACGTCTGCAATCGCCTCTCCGACCCTCACCGCGGAAGCGGTCATGATGTCGAGGTTACCGGCATAGGTTGGGAGGTAGTCCCCGGCGCCTTCGACTTCGAGGAGGGCCACCACCCTCGCCTTGACGTCACCGCCAGGCGTGTTGAACGTGTCCTCGTCGAAGACCGGATCGGACCTGAGCCGGTACCCTGGGACATATTGGGCGACCTCGTCGACCATCGCCAGAATCGAATCGTGCACCTCGTCGCGGTCATAGCCATCACCGAGTGCACAGAAGACCGTATTCCTCATCAGGATTGGTGGCTCGGCCGGGTTCAGCACCATGATCGCCTTGCCGGTGTCGGCGCCGCCGACCTCTGAGAGGGCTGCGGAGGTGGTGAGAGTGAACTCGTCGATGTTCTGCCGAGTTCCAGGTCCCGCAGAAGCGGATGCGACCGTCGAGATGATCTCCGCGTATGGAACATCGCACACTCCGGCGACCGCGTGCACGATCGGTGTTGTGGCCTGACCCCCGCATGTGATGAGATTCACGTTGGTCGCCTCCAGATGGTCGGAGAGATTGACCGGCGGCACCACCAATGGGCCAAGCCTGGCGGGAGTGAGGTCGATCGCCTTCATCCCGGCGGCCTGGTATTTCGGGGCGTTCTGGCGGTGGACCCACGCCGATGTTGCTTCGAACACAATCGGGAATTCGTCGCCTCGCTCGAGGAGAACCTCCACGCCCTCATGGGTCGTGTCGATCCCGGCCTCGCCCGCCAGGCGGAGCCCGTCTGAACTCTCGTCGATCCCAACCATCAGCCCGACGCTCAGGTGCGGGGAGCGCCCGAGCTTGTACATCAGGTCGGTGCCGATGTTGCCGGACCCGACGATCGCACATGCGATCCTGGACTCCTCAGTCACCGCTACCTCCTCTATATGTCATGTCATCCGCACTTGCACTGTGCCCAGCCGATCGAACTCAGCTTTGATCACGTCGCCAGGCGCGACATCGAATGCCGCGTGCAGGGAACCGGTCATGATCAATTGGCCGGCTTCGAGCCCTACCCCATGCAGGGCCAGGGTGTTGGCCAGCCAGGCCACCGCCTGGACCGGATTCCCCAAAGCGGCGGCCCCGGCGCCGGTTGCCACCACCTCACCGTTGCGACTGATGATCATGCCAACCAGGCGCGGGTCCCATCCCTCGATCGAGACCGCCCGCGCACCGATGATCGTCGCCGCTGAGCTGGCGAGATCCGAGATCGTATCGAGCAGCTTGATATTCCAATCACGAATACGCGAGTCAACCATCTCGATGGCCGCCGCCGCGGACCCGATTGCCTGGGCCGCGTCGAGCACGGTCACATTTGGACCTCGGAGCGGTCGGTCGAGGACCAGGGCAATCTCCGCCTCGACCTTCGGTTGGATGTAAGCGGCCAGATCAATGGAAGCTCCGTCGTCGTACACCATCGGTGAGAGAAGCGGGCCGTAGTCGGGTTCGTCAACACCCAACAACTCCTGCATCGGCTTGGACGTGAGGCCTAGCTTGTAGCCGATAACGGCGCCTCCATCACTGATCAGGTGGGCGGCCAGTCCCTGTTGGATCTGGTAGGCATCGTCGATGGTCAGCCCGGGGACCTGCTCGGTGAGCGGTGCAATCGGCGTACGACTCGTCCAAGCCGCGTAGAGCGCATCTGACCAGGCGGTGTGGTCGATCGGTTTGGAGTTCTCACTCACCTTCATCCCTCCTTAGAGTATCCGAGGCGTCGAGAGGCGGCCGCGGCCGCCTCCATGACTGCAAATGTGGTAGCGCGGAGATTTTCGTTCATGCGGTCGGCCGGACCCACGACTGACATCGCGGCCACCACATTCTGGGAATGATCGCGAATCGGCGCGCCAACACTGAGCACACCCGTCTCAGATTCTCCGTCGTTCATCGCAAACCCCGTGTCCTTGACCTCGCCGAGAACCTTGCGGAGATCCTGATGATCGGTGATGGTCTTCGGCGAAACGAGGTGAAGCTCCCAGCCGTCCAGGATCTGGTTGAGTTCGGCAGGAGACAGGTGGGCGAGGAGCACCTTGCCAGTGCAGGTGCAGTGGGCCCAGTTCCGCCGTCCGACTTCCAGGAACAGGCGTAGCGTGTGCGGGCTGTCAAGTCGTTCGACGTAGACCACTTCACGGCCATCGAGAACGGCCACGTGAACGGTGCCACCGGTCTGGTTCCTGAGAACGGCCATCGGTTGGAGCACCGCATGACTGAGATCGAATCCGGCCGTGACGGCTGCCACCAGGTCGTAGATGGCGAGCCCGAGGCGATATTTGCTCGAGTCCGGGTCCTGTTCGATGAGGTGTTCGGAAGTGAGCGTGGACAGCAGCCGGTGGACAGTCGAGGTGCTCATTCCGAGCTTGCGAGCCAGCTCAGAGACTCCGTATTCGCGGTTTCGAGAGTTGAACGCCTTGAGCACCCTTGCGGCATTGGCTACTGAGGAAAGCCGATCGCGCTCAATCATCGGTTGCCCGCACCGCCGCAAGCACTGCTCGCCGGGTCGCCTCTCGGTCTTTGCTCGGATCGGCCACCAGGCGGCTCACTTCCTCCGAACCCGGGACGATGGCACCGGCCAGCAGCGCCTGAGCGTGCAGCAAACCCGCAACGTCTGCACCCTCCATTTCGTCTACGAGAGCTTCACGGCCTCGAGCGGCAGAGCGCATCGACTCGTAGTCCCGAGACCTTGCCACATGCGAATTGGCCAGGCCGGCGCCGGCGTGGCCGCCATGGTGGGCCGTCAGTTCTGCCCCCGGTTGAACGATCAGGTGATACAGGTGGGTACTAACTCCGAGGACTCGACGGACGAGGTCCGGTCGGGGAGCCTCGGATTCATCGATCACTCCGAGGCTCGGGAGCACGACGGGGTCGTAGAAACGCAAGATCCAGCTCGGTCCACCCTCGATGGTCTCGGCCACCTCGACTTCCTGGCCGACCGGGGGCGGTAGGGTCTCGCGGGTGGCAACGACGTGGAGGTTCGCTGCGCCTGCGGCAATCACCGTGATCTCCCCACCGATTAGCGCCATCTGACCTCGGACAGCCGGAGGCTGAGTGCGGGCCTGGGCGGTATAGGCGTCGTGAATCGACCGCACGTACTCCGCCATGGATTGGCGCATCGCCAGAGGATCACTCACCCCATTGAAGATAGATGATATCCACCGATCTGGAGTGCCCTTTCCCGCTCCACGGAAGGCGGACCGCGGCCGTGATCACCGCCGCTAGGACGGTCTGAAGTCGCTTCCCGTATCGCGGGAGCCGCCGTCACACATCAGGTGTGCGGTGATAGCTTGCTGCAATGGGCATTCTCAGGCTGAGTCATGTCGACATCAAGGTTCCAGACCTGGACCTCGCCGCCGCCTATTACACCGAGGTCATGGGCCTCGATATCAGCGAGCGGGCCGACGACCGCATCTTCTTCAAATGCTGGGACGAGGAGGATCACCATTCTCTGGCAGTCCGCTACGACCCGCGCACAGGGTTGGATCGATTCACGTTCAAGGTGGAGCACGAGGATGACTTGGACGACCTCGAACAAAAGATCGAGACGTACGGGTTCGGGGTCCAGCGAGTCTCCCAGAACGAGGAGATCGGCCAAGGGGAGTCAATCCGCTTCGACACACCATCCGGCCACGAGATGGAACTCGTGTTCGATGTCGACAAGGTCGGCGGGCGGCTGGCCAAGACGAACCCAGGCGCGGTACCGCAGGGCCTCAAAGGGATCGCTCCGCCGCGAATGGACCATCTGCTCATCAATGCCGAGGAGGTTCCGGAGGCTACGAAGTTCTACATGGATGTGCTCGGCTTCCGGCTCACCGAACAGCTCCTGGATGCCGACGGTCACCAGCTCGGTACCTGGATGGAGAGGTCGCACTCGCCTCACGACCTGGCGGTTGTTTCGGGACCGAACGGAGCGCTCCATCACTTCGCATTCTGGCTCGATGATTGGGACCATGTCCGCAAGGCCGCCGACATCCTCGCCTACAACTCCATCATGGTGGACGTTGGTCCAACCCGGCACGGGATCACTCGGGGCAACACGATCTATTTCTTCGATCCAATGGGCACCCGCAACGAAGTGTTCACGGGTGGGTATCGACCCGATCCTGATTTTCCCACGATCACCTGGACGGAGGACAACATCGGCAAGGCCATCTTCTACTACGAAGGTGAGGTCAACACACGTTTTCTCGAGGTCCACACGTGAGTCTCGATCCCTTCGGTCGCCAGCTGACCCGCCCTGGAAGCCGTGACCTGTAGTGGGCATTCTGCGCTTGTCCCATGTCGAGGTTCGCTGCCCAGACCTGGAGCTGTCGGTCGCCTACTACACGGAGGTGGTCGGGCTCATCGAAACAGCCAGGGAATCGGATCGGGTGTGGTTGAAGGGGTGGGACGAGCAGCAGCACCATTCAATGATCCTCCGCTACGCACCCACCTACGGGCTGGAGACGCTGGGCTTCAAGGTAGCGGAGATGTCAGATCTGGACGAGTACCAGGAGCGCATCGAGCAGGCCGGCATATCGACCAAACGCCTCGCGGCCGGAGAGTTGGGAAAGGGGTCAGGCGAGACGTTGCGTTTCACAGCGCCAAGCGGACATGTCGTTGACCTCGTGCACGGGATGCGTCAGGTCGGAAATATGCTGCCGCTCCACAATCCGCCTCCTGAGCCCCTCGGCCTAACGGGTATCCACCCGCCTCGCATCGACCACGTGTTCCTCATGTGTGAAGACGTTGACGGAGCGACAACCTTCTTCACGGACGTTCTCGACTTTCGCCTGACCGAGCAGATCGTCTCAGACGACGGATACCAGCTCGTCACGTTCTTGGAGCGCACCCACACACCTCATGATCTTGCGTTCGTGACCGGTCCAAATGCCGCGTTCCACCACGTGGCCTACTGGGTGGACGATTGGAACGAACTCCGAAGAGCGGCCGACCTGTGCGCCTTCCATGGCGTGAGGATCGACGCGGGGCCGACTCGCCACGGGGCGACCCGCGGGTGGGGCCTGTATTTCTTCGATCCGGCCGGCAATCGCAACGAGATGTACACCGGCGGCTATTGGGCGGATCCTGACCGGGAGCCTGTCACTTGGACCGAGGCGGAGATGGGTCGAGCGATCTTCTACTACGAGGGTGTTGTGGATCAGCGCTTTCTGACGGAGCACTCATGACCGAAAACGAGTTCACCGTCGACACCGAAGAGAGCGTCTCGCTGCCCCGCACCGATCGTGTGGCGCCGCCGATGTATCTCGCCAACTACCGAGAACGACAGGCGCGGGTGGCGGATGAAGAGACCCCGGATCCCGATGATCAAACACCGCTCTATTTACGACGATTTCGCGAACGGCGATCGCCCGAGACCAATTCAGGGAGGTCGGTGCCCCTCTACGAGCGGGTCGGCCACGGCATGCAACAGGCGATGTCCGAGGACAACCGCAACAAGGAGATCTCGGCGCCGGAGAAAGCCAAACAGGTGCTGGCGGCAGACATATACCTCGTTCGTCACGGCGAGACCCAGGGCTACTCGACCGAATCTGGTCTGACCCCACTTGGGACATGGCAGGCCCATACCTATGGTCACACGATCTCCAAGCGAGTGTCGACGGGAGAAACGGTGGTGGTCCGCCATGCGCCGACCAACCGAGCAGGAGAAACGGCCGAGAACCTTCACCGCGGGATGATGGACGGCCTTGCCATGTTCGAAAAGGACGTCAAGGTTTTCGAGCCGGAGCCAATGGAGGAGTTCCGCAATTTTCAGATTGCGACCCCGGATGGATTGCGTGACGTTACCTCGGCATTCCGTCAGTACTACAGCACCGTTGAACAGTTCGAGCGGACTGCGCTCGGGGACCGGCCCATGTGGCTTGTCGAAGTCGACCGATTCTGGAGGACTCAGCAGGGCGGGGGAGACCCGATCCAGCATTGGCTTCAGATTCCCATGTTCCACTTCGAGCCACCGGCCATGGTGGTCCGCCGATTCTGGACTGGTATTCAGCGCCTTGCTGAGGAGTTTCCAGGCTCCCGGATGATGGTCGCCACCCACTCGGGCCCGATCAGAGCGTTCGCCATCGCTGCTCTCGGCTACGACCCAGGGGAGCCATACAACACAGAGCACGTCAGGGTGAAACTTGTTGAGGGCGGACGGGAGGCTTTGGTGAGCTACCGCAACCGAGTCCAGGAGATCCATGTGCCAGAGATCGATCGACTGCCGACCTGGCGACTGGACGAGGATTGGATACCCCGTGATGCGATCTGACCAGAGGGCAACGGGAAACCCGACGCCAACCCACGATGGGGAGGAAACGTGTGCAAGAGTTGTCCGACGGTGCCACCAGAGGCCTGGATCCCTCAAATCGGTTCCGCCACGCAGCGCCCTGCAAAGAGGCTCCCAATGAGTGACTTCGTCGTGTGGTTCGACCACTACCAGGATTCGGATCATCCCCGGGTGGGCGGCAAGAACGCCAGCCTCGGCACGATGATCGCCGCGGGCCTTCCGGTGCCGCCCGGATTTGCTCTCACCACCGAGGCCTACCACACGCTGCGTTTCCATGACGATACGCACAAAGCGGTGAGTGATCTCCTTGGTGCCATCGATTACGACGACCCCATTGCTCTGCGGGAGATCTCGAGTCGGGTCCGAGAGTTGATCGAGGCGATACCGATGAGTTCGGACATAGAACACTCCATTCGGGAGGCGTATGCAGCGCTTTGTGAGCGTTGTGGAGTCGACGACCTGCCGGTGGCGGTGCGTTCTTCGGCAACCGCGGAAGATCTGCCGGATGCAAGTTTCGCTGGACAACAGGACACGTATCTATGGGTCAGAGGTGCCGATTCTGTCGTCGCCAACGTTCAGCGGTGCTGGTCGTCCATCTTCACGGACCGGGCCCTCGCCTACCGCCACGAGATGGGCCACGACCACGAGGTCAACTCGATGTCGGTAGGGATCCAGGAGATGGTGCAACCCAAGGCCGCTGGCGTCGCCTTTACGCTCAACCCAACCGATGGCGATCGGTCGACCATCGCCATCGATGCCTCATGGGGCTTCGGCGAGGCGGTGGTCTCTGGCGAGGTCACCCCAGACAACTACCTGGTGGACAAGGTCATGTTCGAGATCACCAGACGGACCGTATCTCCCAAAGCCATCGAATACGCACTCAACGGAGCCGACGCCGTCGAGAAACTCGCGGTTGACAAGGACCGCCAATTGATTCCAAGCCTCACCGACCAAGAGGTGCTGGCAGTGGCCCGAATGGCGAGGCGAGCCGAGCAACACTACGGCACTCCTCAGGACATCGAATGGGCGGTCGTCACGGATCGTCACGAATCCGACACCGTGGTTCTGCTTCAAGCCCGCCCCGAGACGGTATGGAGCCGGGCACCCCGCAAACCGGTCGCAGCACCTTCCAAGGGTTTCATGGACGGGATCGTTTCCACGCTGCTGGCTCCGGTTCACACTCGGGACGCTAGATCGTCCAAAGGAGAAGAAGATATGTAGTGACGCTGACGAGAGGCGATTTGGGGGCAGGCATTCAACGATACTGAGGAGGAGCACACATGGCGGAGGAACGGTTCCCTAGCCCGTTTGAAATCAAAGGCCCTGCCGGCGTTGATGGATGGGAGGAGATGTATACCTACTCGCTCCCGTTCAGCGATGACCGACGTGAGTACGAGGAGTCGGTGTTCTGGTTTCAGGACTCAATCCACTGGCCCGACCCGCTCACCCCTTGGGATGCCACCTGGTACGAGTACGCCATAGCGTCACTCTCGCAGTACAACACTCGCCACTATCTGATCCCCCCGGCCCTTGGTATCGACTACCGGGTGCTCTATGGCTACGCCTACCTGACCCCAGTCCCAGTACTCGATCCGGCCGAGATAGAGGCTCGGGTGCCACAGTTCATGGAAAGGGCCGGACACTACTTCATGAACTGGGACGACCTCTACGATCGCTGGCTGGTCAAGATCAAGGACCTCATCGCCGAGATGGAGGCGATCACATTCAATCCTCTCCCGGATACCGAAGAAATGGCGGTGATCACCGAAGGACGGGGAACTGGGTCAGGCCTGGCCATTCAGGAGCAGTATCGCTCTCTTCTCAATTTGGCCCTGCGGCTTTGGCAATACCACTTTGAGTTCCTGAATCTCGGTTACGCGGCCTATCTGGATTACTTCGGTTTTTGCAAGGAGGCGTTCCCCAATATCCCCGACCTGGCGATTGCCAAGATGGTGGCCGGGGTAGAGGTGGACTTGTTCCGCCCGGACGAAGAGCTGAAAAAGCTCGCAGAGCTGGCCATCGAACTCCAGGTCACGGCCGCTTTCGATGGGGAGGGCTCCGAATCGATTTTCTCTGCTCTGGAGGGCACTCCTTGGATGGAGGCCTGGAACGAGGCGAAATATCCGTGGTTCAACTTCTCGACGGGTGGTGGCTTCTACCACACAGACAAGATCTGGATTGATCATCCTGAGATACCGCTCGGCTACATCCGCAACTACATCGGCGACATTCAGGCGGGCAAGAACATCCATCGCCCTCTGGAGGAGCTAAGAGCCGAGCGGGATCGGGTAGAAGCCGAGTATTCGGCGTTGCTGGGCTCGGACGAGGACCGGGAGGCGTTTGGCCAGAAGCTGGGACTGGCCAGGACGGTTTTCCCGTACGTCGAGAACCACAACTTCTACGTGGAACATTGGAGCCATTCGGTCGTGTTCCGCAAGATGCGTGAACTAGGCGCGGTCTTCATGAAGGAAGGATTCCTCGGCGAAGTCGACGATATCTTCTACATCAAGCGTGACGAGATCAATGAGGCCCTGTGGGACATGTACTCGGCCTGGGCAGTTGGGACGTCCTCTCGGGGCTCGCATTACTGGCCAAGCGTCATCGAACAACGCAAGCGACTCCTCGAGGCCTGTCGCCAGTGGAAGGCTCCTCCGGCGCTCGGCGAGCCACCCGAGGTGGTTACCGAACCGTTCACGATCATGTTGTGGGGAATCACCTCAGATTCGATCAATATGTGGCTCGGAGCCGGAGACGAGGAGGCAGGTGGCGACCTTCGAGGCTTCGCGGCCTCGCCAGGAGTGGCCGAAGGTCCGGCTCGGGTGATTCTCAACGCGGATCAGATCGGTGAGCT